>NZ_JASJFE010000514.1:0-2587 GCF_030067735.1 Microcystis sp. M53598_WE2
CGGATAGAAAATCTCCGGTTTCACCGATAGGTTATTGCCCGAATGCTTCGCCCCTCTGAGTAACGCACAGAAAACGGGTTTCTCCGAGAAACCCGTTTTCTACTCATGTACTCATGCAAAAAGATGTTTTTTCATCAAAAAAAACTCGATCGCATTTAAGCGATCGAGTCAAGAAAAAATAGACTAATTATTAATAGTCGAAGTCACCACCGCCGGCGGGAGGAGCGGATTTTTCTTTTTCCGGTTTATCCACCACAATACACTCGGTAGTTAAAACCATACCGGCGATCGAAGCGGCATTTTGTAGGGCAGAACGAGTCACTTTCGCGGGGTCAACGATACCCGCCTCAAACATATCGGAGAACTCACCGGTAGCGGCATTATAACCGACATTAAAGGGCTTTTCTTTCACCCGTTCGGCAATAACTGCACCGTTTTGGCCGGCATTTTCAGCGATCCGTTTTAAGGGTGCAGCGATGGCGCGAGAAACGATTAAAGCACCGGTTAATTCTTCATGGTGTAGGGTTTCTTTGGCCCAGGTTTCCAATTGGGGAGCCAGGTGAGCTAAAGTAGTACCACCCCCGGGGACGATACCTTCTTCTACGGCTGCTTTAGTGGCGTTAATCGCGTCTTCTAAGCGCAATTTGCGGTCTTTCATTTCCGTTTCCGTAGCGGCACCGACTTTAATCACTGCCACACCCCCGGCTAATTTAGCCAGACGTTCTTGCAGTTTTTCTTTATCGTAGGAAGAATCAGTTTCCTCGATTTGACGGCGAATTTGCTCACAACGGGTTTTCACTGCCACGTCGTTTCCTTCGGCGACGATGGTGGTAGTATCTTTGTTCATAGTGATACGGCGGGCCGTACCTAAGCTGTCAATTTTGGTGGTTTCCAGTTTTAAACCCGCATCTTCGCTGATTACTTGACCACCGGTTAAGACGGCGATATCTTCTAACATCGCTTTTCTGCGATCGCCAAATCCGGGAGCTTTCACCGCAGTGACGTTAAGAACACCGCGCAGACGGTTAACCACTAGGGTTGCCAAAGCTTCTTTTTCGATGTCTTCGGCGATAATTACTAGGGGTTTACCTTGACGGGCCACTTGTTCGAGAATGGGAACCAAATCCTGTACTAAACCGATTTTTTTGTCGGTAATCAGAATAGCGGGATCCTCAAAAACGCATTCCATGCGCTCGGTGTCGGTGACAAAGTAGGGAGAGATATAACCTTTGTCAAAACGCATCCCTTCGGTGATTTCTAGTTCGGTGGTCATCGATTTCCCTTCTTCTAGGGAAATTACGCCTTCTTTACCGACTTTATCCATGGCCGAGGCGATCATTTGACCGACTTCATCATCGTTACCGGCAGAGATAGCACCCACTTGTGCGATCGCTTTGGAATCTTCTACGGGTTTCGCGTGTTTGGCGATTTGACTGACGAGGAAATCGGCAGCTTTATCGATCCCTTTTTTCAGAGAAATCGGGTTAGCACCGGCGGCGACGTTGCGTAAACCTTCTTTAACGATAGCGTGAGCGAGAACGGTGGCGGTAGTAGTACCATCACCCGCTACATCGTTGGTTTTTGAGGCGGCTTGGCGAATTAAAGCCACACCGGTGTTCTCGATATGGTCTTCCAGTTCGATTTCTTTAGCGATGGTGATGCCATCATTGACGATTTGGGGTGCGCCAAATTTCTTTTCGAGGACGACGTTACGACCTTTGGGACCAAGGGTGACGGCCACCGCTTCGGCCAGCAGATCCATGCCTTTTTCTAAGGCGCGACGAGCATCTTCGTTGTAGATAATAGATTTAGCCATAATGTATCGTTATTCGGGCAAAATAGGGGTTTTCAAGGGTAGATGATTAGGAAACGGCGGCGAGAATGTCTTTTTCGGAGAGGAGAACGAATTCTTCGCCACCAAGTTTGATATCGGTTCCGGCATATTTGGAGTAGAGAACTTTGTCACCCACACCCACTTCTACAGGGGTACGGCTACCGTCATCGTTGCGTTTGCCGGGGCCGACGGCCACGACTTCCCCGATTTGGGGTTTTTCTTTAGCGGCGTCGGGAAGGAAAATACCACCGGCGGTTTTTTCTTCGCTGGGACTAACTTTGACGAAAACTCGATCGCCTAGGGGTTTAACAGTAGTTACGTTGATGCTGACTGCAGCCATGGAATATCCTCCGTTTCTCTTGTATTTGGGTAAGTGTCTTTTCCAGATTAGCACTCTTACCTTCCGAGTGCTAATTTACCGAAATAGAAGGCCCCCTGACAACGGCTCGATCGGTACGGGTTTCCGAACTATGGTGTTAAGCTATAGCAGTTATCTTAGTGGTGAGGTACAAAGTTTTCGTTTTGGGAAGGCAGCAGTCAGAATATCCCTTTTCCGTCACTCTAGGGAACGGGAAAACAGAAATGACAGGGAAAAACGGATGCCAACAGAGAATTTATCAATCGATTAAGTTGAGTATATAGGGTTGGCTGAATAAATCTAAAAACCTTGTTGGGTAAGACTTTTAGACTTTTTGTCAATCAAAAAGTACCCGGCATGGGAGTGATCAGGGGGAAAATTCAGGGACTTTTTCC
>NZ_JASJFE010001080.1:0-6557 GCF_030067735.1 Microcystis sp. M53598_WE2
TAGGGTTTTAGGGTTTTAGGGTTTTAGGGTTTTAGGGTTTTGGGGTTTTGGGGTTTTAGGGTTTTAGGGTTTTAGTTGAAATTCCCCATTCCCCCATTCCCCCATTTCCCCATTCCCCCATTCCCACTTCCCACTTTTATTTGCTGGTGGTTTGAAAACGTTTCCAAACAGGTTCGTAACTTTGCAGAGCTTTCATATACTGTACCCGTTCAAAAGCGGTCGGATCTGGGCAATTCATTTGACTCATACTGCCAATTAACTGCTCGATCGATTCGTACTCATTTTCTTCCAACCAATGCAATAAACCCTGTTCGATCTTGGTAATTTCCTCCAAACCGTGGCGTAATAAAACACTAACTAACATGGTCACTTTTGCCCCCACCATCATCATTTTGATCACGTCGATGGCGTTATGAATACCACTGGTAGCGGCAAAATCCGTCGGTACACGACCGTAAAGCATGGCAATCCAGCGCAGGGGTAAACGCATTGCTTGGGGATTACTGAGGATAATATTGGGGTGAACATCTAAGGTTTCTAAGTCGATATCCGGCTGATAGAAACGGTTAAATAATACCAACCCATCGGCCCCCGCTTCCGCTAATTGTTTAGCCATATTGGCCGTATTGCTAAAGTAGGGACTTAACTTCATCGAGACGGGAATTGATACCTCCGATTTGACAATTTTGAGGATATCAATATAGTTTTGTTCGACGTGATTTCCGGTTAATTCTAGGTCGTTGGGAACATAATAAACATTCAACTCCAAAGCATCAGCGCCCGCTTGTTGAATTTGAATGGCATACTCCAACCATCCCCCAGAGGTCTCACCGTTGAGACTGGCAATAATGGGAATATCGACCATTTCTTTGGCTTTGCGAATATGGTTGAGATATTCGTCGGAACCAACGTGAAAAACCTCCGGTTCGGGAAAATAAGTCAAAGCTTCCGCAAAACTCTCGGCTCCGTGGGTAAAATGATGGTGTAGAGCCAGTCTTTCGTGTTTAATCTGCTCCTCGAAAAAGGAGTGTAAAACCACGGCAGCGGCTCCGAAGTCTTCCATTCTCTTGATATTGTCGATATCCTCGCTCAAGGGTGCGGCCGCACCGATGACTAGCGGCGATCGCAATTGTAAACCCATGTAGGTAGTGTGTAGATTCATAACTATTCGTTGCTCCCTGTACCTTTTGCTGCTAAATACTGATACATTTGCCAGCGCGTATCCACATCTGCTTGTGCTTCTTTGAGCAGACGTTTAGCTTCCTCCGGCTTACTGGTGGCCAACATCTTAAAGCGATTCTCCGAGTAGAGAGTTTGCGCTACGGTAAGCTTAGGCGCACGGCTGTCCAATTGTAGGGGATTTTTGCCTTCTTTAGCTAAATCGGGATGATAACGGTACATTAACCAGCGACCGCTTTCCACCACTTCTTTTTGATGGTTCATGGCGGTGGTCATGTTGATCCCGTGAGCAATACAGTGAGAATAGGCGATAATTAACGATGGCCCGTTGTAAGCTTCCGCTTCTAGGAAAGCTTTGATAGTTTGCTCGTTTTTTGCCCCCATAGCCACGCTGGCCACATAGACGTTACCGTAGGTCATGGCCATTAAACCGAGGTCTTTTTTCGGTCCCGGTTTGCCACCAGAAGCAAATTTAGCTACGGCAGCCCGAGGAGTAGCTTTCGAGGCCTGGCCGCCCGTATTTGAGTAAACTTCCGTATCCATGACCAAAATATTGACATTGCGACCACTAGCTAAAACGTGATCTAAGCCACCATAACCGATGTCGTAGGCCCAACCGTCACCCCCGACAATCCAGACGCTTTTCTTGACCAGATAATCGGCCACGGATAACAACATTTTCACCTGCGTGGTCGGGGTTAATTGCCCTAAACGGGATTTTAGGGCCTCTACCCGATGCCGTTGTTCGTAAATTTCCGCTTCATCGACTTGGTGACAATTGAGAATATCTGCCGCTAGACTTTCTCCGATTTCACTAGCGAGGGTTCCTAACAGTTCGGCGGCAAATTCTGCCTGTTTATCGATGGAAACTCGGAATCCTAAGCCAAATTCGGCATTATCTTCAAAGAGGGAATTCGACCAAGCTGGACCGCGACCTTCGGCGTTAACTGCCCAGGGCGTTGTCGGTAAATTACCTCCGTAGATAGATGAACAACCGGTGGCATTAGCCACTATCATGCGATCGCCAAATAGCTGACTGACTAATTTAACGTAGGGAGTCTCACCACAACCGGCACAAGCGCCGGAAAACTCAAAGAGAGGTTCCTGCATTTGCTGATGGTTAATTTTATTGAGATTTAGGCTTAATCGGTCTGGATTAGGCAAATTAAGGAAGAAATCCCAGTTAACTCGTTCCTGTTCCCGCAGGGGCAATTGGGGAGCCATATTAATCGCTCTTAGACGCGGTTGCGATTTGTTTTTAGCGGGGCAAACATCAACACAGAGACCGCAACCGGTACAATCTTCGGCGGCCACTTGGATGGTGAATTTTAGCCCTTTCCAGTCGTGATCCTTGGCATTCGCGACTTTAAAGGTTTCCGGGGCCGTGGCTAATTCGGCCTCATCATAGACTTTCGAGCGAATAACGGCGTGGGGACAAACGAGAACGCATTTACCGCACTGAACACAGACATCTGCATCCCAAACGGGGATTTCTTGGGCAATATTGCGTTTTTCCCATTGGCTAGTGGCGGTGGGGTAAGTACCATCGTTGGGAAGGGCGCTAACGGGCAATTCATCCCCGTGACGGGCGATAATTTTGCCGAGGACTTCTCGGACGAAAGCGGGTGCAGTGTCGGGAATTGGTGGTCTTAATTCAAAAGCTTCAGGGGTGACAGTGGCGGGAATTGAGACTTGATAGAGGTGTTCTAGGGCAGAATCCACGGCTTTAATGTTCATCTGCACGATTTCTTCGCCTTTCTTGCCGTAGGTCTTGCGGATGGCTTTTTTAATTTGTGCGATCGCATCTTCCCGAGACAAAACCCCCGCTAGGGCAAAGAAACACACCTGCATCACGGTATTAATCCGACTGCCCATCCCCGCTTCTTTGGCTACTTGAGTGGCATTAATCGTATAAACTTGCAGATTTTTATCGATGATAGTTTGCTGGAGATGGCGGGGTAAGTGACTAAACACCTCATCCGGTGGATAGGGACTATTGAGGAGAAAAATTGAGTTCGATTTAGCGGTTTCTAGCAGATCAAATTGTTCGACAAATTCCCACTGATGACAGGCGATAAAGTTAGCATCAGTGATTAAATAGGTAGAGCGAATCGGATGGGGGCCAAAGCGTAGGTGAGAAACGGTGACAGACCCAGATTTTTTGGAATCATAGACGAAATAACCCTGGGCATAATTATCAGTATCTTCACCGATAATTTTAATTGAATTTTTGTTAGCTCCCACCGTACCATCGGAACCTAAACCGTAGAAAACCGCCCGCACTACTTCGTCCGGTTCGGTGGAAAAACTGCGGTCATATTCCAGACTGGAAAAGGTAAGATCGTCAACGATACCAATAGTGAAGTGATTTTTCGGTTTGTCGAGACTTAAGTTATCAAATATGCCAGCAATCATGGCTGGAGTAAATTCTTTGGAAGATAAACCGTAGCGTCCTCCCACAATTTTCGGCAGCTTCCCTTCGTAGTTTTCCATAAAGGCATTTACCACGTCTAAATATAGCGGATCGCCCCCGGCACCGGGTTCTTTACAGCGATCTAAAACGGCTATTTTTTTCACCGTGGTGGGCAGAGCTGCCAGTAATTTTTCGGCGGCAAAGGGACGATAGAGACGAACTTTTAAAACCCCAACTTTAGCCCCATTTTGATTGAGATAATCCACGGTTTCATGGACGGTTTCCCCTCCCGATCCCATTAACATAATCACTCTTTCGGCATCGGGCGCACCGTGGTATTCATAGAGATGGTATTGCCGTCCTGTTAATTGGGCAAAACGATCCATAATTTTTTGAGTGATATCGGGACAAGCATAATAGAAAGGATTGACGCTTTCCCTTGCCTGGAAATAAACATCGGGATTTTGTGCCGTGCCTCGCAAAACCGGTCGATCGGGAGTTAAAGCCCTTTGACGATGGGCAATAATTAGGTCTTCATCGATCAGTTCTTTGAGAGTTTCATCGCTAATTAATTCGACTTTTTGCACCTCATGACTGGTACGAAAACCATCAAAAAAGTGCAGAAAAGGAATCCTGGTTTCTAGGGTGGTAGCTGTGGCAATAGCCGCCAGATCTTGAGCTTCTTGAACGGAATTAGCCGCTAACATAGCCCAACCCGTACTTCTGGCAGACATGACATCACTATGATCCCCAAAAATTGACAATCCTTGGGCTGCTAAAGCACGGGCCGCCACATGAACCACTGAAGAGGTTAATTCCCCCGCAATTTTGTAGAAGTTGGGGAGCATTAATAATAATCCCTGCGAGGAAGTGAAAGTGGTAGTTAAAGAGCCTGTTTGTAGCGCTCCGTGCAGGGTTCCCGCTGCCCCACCTTCGCTCTGCATTTCGATTACGGAAGGGATGGTTCCCCAGAGATTAGCTCTGCGTTCGGCCGCCCAACTATCGGACCATTCACCCATAGGCGAGGAGGGAGTGATAGGATAAATAGCGATCACTTCACTGAGACGATAGGCAACGCGTGCAACAGCTTCGTTACCATCTATGGTTGCATAGGTTTTTGTGGTCATGTGTTCCCCTTAGTTTTTACGATATTTGTCGGGATTTTAAGTTTTTTTACGGCTCAATTTCGCACTAAATATCCTCTCGTTTCCCTGACAACCGAAGGATTTTCTTGAGCGTCGCTTTTGACTCCCTATCTACTATTGGACGCTTACGGCAGACAGGCTTAAGTAGAGCAATTTTTCTGTCTCCACCTCGATCATTATCCAGATTCTGGGCTTTCTAGCAATTCGTTATTTTTTCTTAATACGCTGCTGAGTTTGCCAGCAACCGACCCTGGGATTAATTAATATTCAGAATTGAGATAAAAATTAATGATACTTTTAAAAAAAAAGTGCTAGGTCAGAAGATAAGCTGTTGACTATCTAAATTACTCGTTAAGACTGCATGGGAGAAGGGAGAAGGAATTATGAATTATTAATTAGGGTTTGCGGCAAAAAGTTTTTCCTGGGGGCAGGGTGTGGGGTGTAGGGTGTAGGGTGTGGGGTGTCGGAAGAATAAATAGAAATAATCCCCTGTCTCCTGTCTCGGAGTCTCCTGTCTCGGAGTCTCCTAACCAAGCACGACAATTTTTGATTTTTGCAAGAGATCTAATAACCAGTTGATTTAGTCAGCCGATGAAGTTAAGATGTACTAGGTTAAACACAAATGAACTAAAGTACAAATTATCTTAACCCAAGGATAGGAAAATAGATCATGACTAACCTCGAATCCCTTACTCAAGCGCAACAGGAGTTGTACGACTGGCTAATTGAGTACATTCGCACTACTCAGCACGCCCCTTCCATCCGGCAAATGATGCGAGCGATGAATTTACGCTCTCCCGCACCGATTCAAAGCCGTTTAGAACGTTTACGCGCCAAAGGCTATATTGATTGGACAGAAGGAAAAGCACGCACCCTGCGGATTCTCAAACAACCAGTGCAAGGTTTACCAGTTCTAGGTGCGATCGCTGCTGGTGGTTTAGTGGAACCCTTCACCGATGTGGAAGAAAAACTCGATCTTTCTAACCTGTTGCAACGCAGTCAAGACTGTTATGCTCTGCGGGTTTCCGGAGACAGTATGATCGAGGATCATATTGCCGATGGGGATCTGGTGATTATGCGTTCTCTCACGGGTAATGAAGCGGTCTCCAATGGGGAAATCGTCGCCGCTAGAGTCGAAGGCCACGGCACTACTTTAAAACGTTTCTACCAAGAAGGCGAAATCATCACTCTCCAACCCTCCAATCAAAAATACCAACCAATTACAGCCAATACCGAACAAGTACAAGTGCAAGGGGTTTTGGTTGGTGTTTGGCGCGGTTATTAGCCAAAACTGGGGCGCACTTAAGCGCCCCGATCATTTTTCCTCTCCTTGGCTTCTGGAAAAGAATCGGGTTGGCAGACATAGAATAATATAAGGGTTTTAGCCTATCCCGAACTCAGATGTCTTAACTTTTATGCCCAAAAAACAGAAATATCCCCATCTCTTGGGATCAAAATGGACGGCAAAACAAAAAACATGGGGCTGGCGACATTTTCAAGTGGTCAATCGTCAAAATCGCGGTCAATGGGTTTTTGCCGAATTAGTCGCTTCCTGCGATCCGACCGTCCGCTTCTGGATTAATGCTAAACAGTTGCAAGATGCGAATCTCTGGCAATCAGGTTGGCAAACCCTAACGGAAATAAACCAACCCGACAGCACCGACGAGATTATTGTTAATTAATATTAAGTACCTAAGCAAAATTAATTACACATCTAAGCCACTACTCCGTCAGACTTCTGGTGTGAGGAAACAGTGAACTGAAAACTCAAATCCGATCCCTAATAGCTGTCTCGGAGTCTCCCGTCTCGGAGTCTCGGA
>NZ_JASJFE010000943.1:0-1020 GCF_030067735.1 Microcystis sp. M53598_WE2
AAAAAAATTGTCTTAAGTACCTAAGCAAAATTAATTACACATATCTAACCACCTCTTGCCTCTTGCCTCTTGCCTATCTTCACTAGGAAATTAATTTTGCACGACTACTTAACAGTCCCTTGGTATGCTCGTTTAATCCCCTCTCCCAAGAATGATAAGGAGTAGCAAAATAAAAATCTGCTCCTAGTTTCTGACTCAACTCTTGATGTCCACAAAATTCTTTGCCGTTGTCACAAGTAAAGGTTTTTCTTTTGTCAGGGTGAATCTCTTGGAAAAGTTTTTCTGTGACAAGGGTTGATTTCCGATGCGGTTTTGTTTTTGGCTAATCCTGCTACTAGAAATTTCGAGGCCTTGTCCACATGAGTAACGAGAACTCCTAGATGATTGACTCCAATCATTGTGTCACTTTCCCAATGACCGATTTCGGTTTTCTGGTCAGCAATTGCTGGTCGCTCGCTGATATCTACAGGCCCTGGAATCCCTCCACGCTTACTTTTTGCTCCATTTCGACTCTTTCTTTTTCCTCGTCCTTGACGTAGGCATTCTTGATACTTTCCACAGTCAAGGGTAGTTCTGATAGATCATTTGATAGATGGTTTCATGACTGAGCGATTCTTGACCAGCTTTTTTCAGACGACCTGCTATTTGTTCGGGACTATGATAATCTTTCAATCCTTTTTTCACCAACTCTAAGGCCGACTCGCTGACATTTTTAAAGGGTTGTTTGGCATTTTTTCGGCGCGTCTCGCTTTGAGCTTGTGCTGTGTCAGGTAGATAGCAGCCGAGGGAACTTTGATTCCTTCTTAATTCTCGTGATATCGTGCTTTGATGACATCCGAGCCAGACGGCCATTTGCCGTTGAGATAAATTTCCCTCTTGACTAAGTTGGTAGAGTAAGTTTCTTTGTTCTATGTTAAGATGTTTTCGGCTCATTTTTGGGTCTGATTTGTTTTTGTTAATGCTCAGACAGTACCTGATGAGCCTTTTTCTGTCAACTCTTGAGGTTGATGCGTTTCATTT
>NZ_JASJFE010000621.1:0-1233 GCF_030067735.1 Microcystis sp. M53598_WE2
AATCAAAAGCGCAAGGTTTCAAGAGAACATTTCCCTGCCACCTTCCGCTAGAGTATCAATTGTTGGTTATTATGCCAGAAAGCTTTTAAGCAATCTGGGAAGAATATCTATCTGACTTCGTCACCATCAGTGCAGGTAGCAGCACTTGTTGCTGCTTCTACTGCAGCAGTAGGATGAGTTGCTTCACAGATGATTGAACTGAAAACACCCTCATCGGTTTGAGCTACCGCAGCAGAGTAGTCGCGAATATCGTTGCTAAAGTCCTCTGGTTCGGTTTGAGCCGTAGCATTGGTTATAGACCCAGTGGCAGTAGCACCATCTTGAGCATAATCATAGTATTGAGGTTGTATAGTTATGGGCAACTGGTTATCGTCTGGCGCGGCCGCTGGGTCAGTGGAGAATGTTGCAAAAGTAGGTCTTTCCAAGCGGTAAGCCTGTTGAGCGCGGTTAATGGCAGCGAGGTTGGTGCGAGCTTCCGCTTGTCTGCCTTTGGCTACCTGACCGAGGAGGTTGGGGAGAGCGATGGCGGCGAGTACACCGATGATGATAACGACAACTAAGAGTTCGATGAGGGTGAAACCTTTGTTACGGTTCTTTTTGTTGAGAGCTTGGATGAGTTTGAATTTGAAGGTGGAGTTCATGGGTATATCCTTTGGTAAGTGTTTTTTGTTCTCTATAAACAACTTACCCACCTGTTTCAGAAAAGCTATCACCCTTGGAAAAATTTTTTTTGGGGAAGTGGGGAGGCTGTTTCTAGAAGCCACTTCTAGGGATTGGGGAAAAAACCGAAAAGTTTAGCGGCACCTCCCAAGACAGCAACCACCAAAGCTATCAAAATCCCCCGGTTGGTAAATTCCTGATAACCAACCCGTACCGTTAACCCCTCGATTTTCTCATCTAATACTTTAATATCGCCTTTTAACTCTGCTTTGAGTTCGGCCTGTCCGATTTCTACTTTGGTTAGCCGGTCCTCTACCTTGTCAAATCTCTCATTCATCCGTTTTTCCAGAGAGTCGATTTTACTCTCAATTCTGGTTAGGACAGCTTCTAGGGAATAAGTTACAGTTTCGTTAGACATATTTGCTATACTCCTATAGATTTTCGGGTTTTTGATAGCCATTTATTATAATCCTAAGGGCTGTAACCGTTTCTAGGGGACAGTTCTAGGGATTGGGGAAAAAACCAAAAAGTTTAGCAGCACCTCCCAAGACAGCAACCACCAAAGCTATCAGA
>NZ_JASJFE010001087.1:0-3789 GCF_030067735.1 Microcystis sp. M53598_WE2
AACGACCACGCTTGTCTTCTAAAATAGTGGGGACAATTTCGTAGCACTTAGGAATCCTTGTCTCAGTGATTTTCATCAGTTTTTCAAGATTTTAAGTGGATTGACAGTGGATTAAGGTTGATCCCCCATGCTCGGAAATTTTGTCCCAAAAGTTCGGTAATTTTATTGGCCATGACAAAATTTTCTGATGGTCGCCGCTACATAGGTTAACATCTCCTCGGTTAATCCGGGATAAATGCCCAGCCAAAAAACACTACTCATGATTTTATCGGCATTGCTTAAATCCCCAACAACTCGATAATTTAACCCCTTATAAAGAGGCTGTCGCAATAAATTTCCTCCAAATAATAGCCTTGTGCCGATGCGTTTCTCCTCCAAATGCTTAACCAAATCATTGCGGCTAAAAGGTGCATTTTCCTTGACAAAAATCGGAAACCCGAACCAACTCGGTTCAGAATCCGGGCTGGCTTGGGGTAGAGTCAAAACATCTTGAAGATCTTGTAATTGTTGATGTAAAAAGGCAAAATTTTCCCGGCGCTTTTTGATAAATCCTGGCAATTTATCCAGTTGCGCTACCCCAACGGCGGCTTGCATATCGGTCATCTTTAGGTTATAACCCACATGAGAATAGGTGTACTTATGGTCATAACCAAAGGGTAAATCTCCTAACTGCCAACCAAAGCGCTTATTACAGGTATTATCTACACCCGGAGGACACCAACAATCTCGGCCCCAGTCACGGAATGACTCGACAATCTTTTTCAAGCGGGTATCGCTGGTTAAAACCGCGCCCCCTTCTCCCATAGTCATGTGATGGGCAGGATAAAAGCTAACCGTTGCTAAATGCCCAAAGGTGCCGGTTTTTTGCCCTTTATAGAGACTTCCCACCGCATCACAGTTATCCTCAACTACCCAGAGGTCATGTTTTTCGGCAAAAGCCATCACCGCTTCTAAATTAAAGGGATTTCCCAGGGTATGAGCGATCATAATCGCTTTAGTCTTCTCTGACAAGGCCGATTCCAGTTGATCAATGTCGAGGTCATAACCGGGTAATTTAACGTCTAAAAAGACGGGAATTAGCTGATTTTGAAAGATGGGATTAACGGTGGTCGGGAAACCGGCGGCGACGGTAATGACTTCATCCCCCGGTTTAAGTTGTTTTTCCCCTAGTTTAGGGGAAGTTAAGGCACTTAAGGCCACTAAATTGGCCGAAGAGCCAGAATTGACCAATAAACAATGTTTTACCCCCATCCACTGGGCAAAACGTTCCTCAAATTCTGCCGCATATCTGCCCGTCGTTAACCAGAAATCTAGGGAAGAATCCACTAATTTGACTAATTCTTGCTCATCAAATACCTTACCCGATGCCGGAATATAGGTCTGCCCCGCCACAAAAGCCCGGGGTTGAAATTTGTGCTTATAATATTCTTGTACTGCTTGAAAGACTTGCTCTCGCAGTTCTGCTTCAGTATTTGTATTGGGGGGAGAAATAGATTGAGTCATGGTTAATTTCCTTTCAGGGGAGAAATTTGAACTTAATTATTACTTAATTTGGACTATTATCAGCCTTGAGTTCGCTAATCGATCAAACAACTTTGATAATATTCGATTTGTTGGCGGGTAAGTTCTTGGAATTGTGCTTTATCTTCAGAGTCCATTTGCGCCGCTTGATAATACCATGTCACCGTTTCCTTGAGGGTTTGCCGAAAATCCCAGACGGGTTGCCATTTTAGGGTATGGAAAGCCTTATCTGTAACTAGATTAAGCAATTTAGCCTCATGAACAGCATTCGGATCACTTTGATCGAGCCAAGTTCCCGGCCAAAGTTGTAGGATAGACTCAACTAACTCTTTAACCGGGCGATTAGAAGTCAGAGCCGGACCGAAATTAAACGCCCCATATAACCCCCGGCTGTCTTGCTGCCAATTGGCCGTCATCAACTGCTCATAAACCGACTCAGCTAACCGTAAATAGCCCCCTAAAGGCTCTAAAACGTGCTGCCAAGGGCGAGTCGCTAGAGGGTTACGCACCGGAATCGCTTCCGACTTCATCAAGGCCCGCATTGCATCGGGTACAATCCGGTCTAGAGACCAATCTCCGCCACCGATGACATTTCCTGCCCTGGCGCTGGCAATGCCGATGGCGGTTTGAGGAGTTTTAAAGAAGGAACTGCGCCAAGATGCGATCGCCAATTCCGCCCCAGCTTTGCTAGAACTATAGGGATCATAACCCCCTAATGGGTCATTTTCCCGATAACCATAGACCCATTCCCGATTCTCATAGCACTTATCGCTAGTAATAAACACGGCGGCACAGGGATGATTCAGGCTTTTGAGGGCTTCTAAAACGTGAATAGTCCCCATAACATTTGTGTTCCACGTTTCCACCGACTCCAGATAAGAAAGCCGCACCAAGGGTTGTGCCGCTAAATGAAAGACTACATCCGGTTGCCATGAAGCGATTAAACGAGTTACTAACTCAGGCTCTCGAATATCTCCTATATGATGACTCAGGTTTTGAGCTAAGTCTAATTGGTCGAATAAGGCGGGGGTGGTATTGGGAGCTAAACTGAGGCCTTTTACCTCTGCCCCCAGATGGAGTAACCAAAACGCCAGCCAAGACCCCTTAAAGCCAGTATGACCCGTGATAAAGACTTTTTTGCCCGACCAAAATGCTTCCTTTACCATATTTTCCATCTAGCTTGTCCAGTGTCATAAAGGTGATTGAGCATTTCCATTTCTCGGTAAGTATCCATACACTGCCAAAACCCATCATGCCTATAGACGGCGAGTTCTCCCAAAGCGGCTAGGGTTCTTAGGGGTTGTGCTTCAAAAGTCGTCGTATCTCCCTCAATTAAATCCAAAACCTTGCGATTTAAGACAAAATACCCCCCATTAATCCATCCTTCAGCCGTTTGAGGCTTTTCTTGGAATTGAGTGACTAAATTACCCTCAATGATTAACTCGCCAAAGCGAGAAGAAGGACGAACCGCCGTCATCGTGGCTAATTTGCCATGGGAGTAGTGGAAATCCAACAGATCCGCAATATTCACATCACAAACCCCGTCCCCATAGGTGGCCAAAAAGATCTCGCTTCCACTTCTCTCTATGTAAGGGGTGAGACGTTTAAGACGGCCTCCCGTCATGGTTTCGGGTCCCGTATCAATTAACCAAATACGCCAGTCTTCCTCCTGGTGTCCACTATCGAGTTTGGTCACTTTTTTATTGCCTAACTCTAAGAGGACATCACTTTGATTCCAATCATAGTTAAAGAAATAGTCCCGGATTATTTCCCCTTTGTACCCTAGACAGAGCATAAAGTCAGTTAACCCATATTGGGCATAAGTTTTCATGATATGCCAAATAATTGGCCGATTTCCGATGGCAATCATCGGTTTAGGTCGAAATTCGGTTTCTTCCCGCAGTCGGGTTCCTTTGCCACCACACAAGATGGCGACGGGAATGTTAGACTTATAGTCCTTAACTGTTAAACTGACCGATTGTATTACCATTAGATTATATAGTGAAGGGCTTTGAGAGTGACATCATCTTATCGAGGCAGTTTAACACGGGATTCCTGATTGTGTCCAAGATCTGTCTAAAAAAATTTTTGTTAATGGGACTTAGACAAAAAACAAATCGAGAAAAGCTTCAACTCCAATCCCCGCTTGGGATTTACTTCGAGAAGCCCAAAATCGCTGAAACCCAGATATATCAAGGAAAATCATAAATCGAGGTTAACCCTTTGTCCCGTAATGGTTTGAGCCTTTTTTGCTGACCGAAAACGCCT
>NZ_JASJFE010000849.1:0-2786 GCF_030067735.1 Microcystis sp. M53598_WE2
GCTCCCTGCAAAAGATAAAACAACTTCTCAGAAATAGGCTTTGTGCAGAAGAAGAAGCATACCTGGCTCATTTTTTTGATATATTCTTAGATGCTATTGATGGCTCAAAAGAAGAGTCGGGAAATCTTTATTCGGAGAATGAGATGCTGGAGGCTTTTGAGCAATTCTGTGAAAAAGTCCCTTTTGTCAACTTTGGCTATAATTTTGTAGCAAAATGTATCAATAATTATCCGAGAAATTACGAAAAGATTAAAATTATTGATCTTGGCATCGGCTCTGGTCGTCAGTGGCAAGCTTTTTTGAAGAATGTTTCGACTCAAATTACTCTGATTGGAGTTGATCTACCAACTTCAAACAACAAAAATACATTTAATAAACTGACAGAAAAATTCAGAGGTACTCATATCAACTTTATTCCCATTCTTGAGGCGATCGAGAATACTGACTTTTCTAAGTTTATTAAGGAAGAATCCGAGTTTCTTGTGGTTAATGCTTCCTTGGCACTTCATCATATTTTGCCCGAAATCTTTTCCAACAGTGGACGACAATCTGTAATTGAAAAAATTGCAGATTTGAAACCTGATTTGTTTACCCTTGTTGAACCCGATTCTGATCATAATAATATGTCAGTGTCTTCAACAATTATTGAAGCAATGGCTCACTACATGACAGTATTTAATGCCTTAAGTGAGCATATTAAAGATCAACACATACTTTCTATCATAGAACAGAGTTTTTTTGGTCGAGAAATTAAAAATATACTGGGTCATAGCGACGAGAAAAGGTTTGAGAGACATGAACGTTATCAACAATGGGAACAGAGGTTGTCACGAGCAGGATTTGAACTGCAATGTCTGGAAACATTAGCTTGGAAAGAGAAGCCCTTACTGGTTGCTTCGGCATGGCAATCATTATAGACTGTTGGCAAGGGATCAGGGCATAGGGGCCTAGAAAATGGCAAAATAAATAAAAGCTGAGGGCTTTTTTGGCTGTTTACTTTATCACTGGATAGATTATGAGTTCTTTAGGCGATCGCTTCAAGAAATTTGCGGGAAAAACTCGCTATGTGGTCTGTCGCTTATTTTTGCATCTCTACGGACAAGAAGTCGCACCCCTGATCGGTATCCTTAATCGTACCGGCCGGGAGGCGATCGATTCCGAAGGCGATTTAGAGGTCATGGGAGAGGGTTTAGTAGAAATTTGTCAAAATCTGCTGCAGATGAACCTCTATTGGTTTTCTATAGCTAATGAGGGCGATGTTTTTTGGAATGAGGGGGAAGCGGGAGACTACGTTAACGAACTGTTTACCGATTCCGCGGCCAGATACCTAAGTGAATCGGTGTCTTCACAGTTGGGGGAAAACGAACCCTTAACTTTACCCGTCACCGATAACTTAGTTGTTATGATCACAATAGCCTTCGAGGGTGAGAGTGCTGCTTTAGAAACTAGCCTAGCCGATCGAGAAGCCCTAGAAGATGGTTTAAAATCAATAATTAACCTTCACTACCAAGGTCGGCTGCGTGCGATTCAGGTACATTTTTCTCCTGCTCAATTGGGAGATGAATTGACCAATGAGCAACTATTACTCAATTTCCCCGAATTACTGCCTTTATAGTCTTAATTTTGCCCTTATGCTGCGCCAAGTAACGACAATCCTTTTAATTCTTACCCTTTGTTGCACAACGGTGGCCTGTGGTTCGTCGTCAAATGAAACTCAGTCACCGTCAGCTAGTAACAGTAGTGTAAGACGAGAATCCAATCAGGTTAGTAGCGGTCGCTACGAGGTGCAACAAGCTACCTACGATGACGGAGATGGCACTTATACCTTAATGCTGTTAAACACCCCTGGGGGGACTTCTCCCCTCTTTCGCACCACTAACCTGCAAATGGCTAGATTAACCGAGGAGGACATTGCTAAAGGGGAAAAAACCGCAGTAGAAATCAACGGTGATCAGGCTACCCTGTACATGACCGAAGATTTTAAAATTGAGTATGTCCATAATGTCACGGAAGTGCGGAACAATCCCCAAACCGGACAACAGGAAACCGTGGTGATTCGACAAGAATCGAGTTTTTGGAGTCCTTTTTTCGGTGCTGTTGCTGGTCAAGCTTTGGGTAGTTTGCTCTTTCGTCCTCAATATTACGTTCCTCCCCTTTATACTCCGGGAGGTGTGATGACCGGTTTTGGTGGTTACGGTTCCACCTATAATCAGGCAGTAGATCAATACCGGACTAAACATAATAGTCCACCTCCGGCGGTCAAAAATCGGCAAACTCTCCGTTCTACCGGCAATTTACGTCGTTATCCCAGTAATACTTCCTCTAGTCCCAATCGCAGCACCACCACCACCACAAAACCCAGTGGTTCTGGTTATGGTTCCAGTACCCTGAAGAATTCGGGTAAATCTGATAATGTCAAACGTTCTCCTAGTTTCGGTTCCTCCGGTTCCCGTCGTACCCCTAGTCGCAGTGGTTTCGGCAGCAGCAGACGCGGCCGACGTTAGGAGGATTTGACTGGAGTGGTGGAAGATTAACCCTGTCTTCCCCACCTCAGACATTGGAGATGACAACTACTTAGGGTTTGCTGAATAAATCTAAAAACCTTGTTGGATAGTAATTTTAGACTTTTTCCCCATCAAAAAGTGCCAGACCTTGGGGTGATCGGGGGGGGAAATTTAGGCACTTTTTCCCTGAAAATTAGGTAATTGACCAGATGAAAATCGGTAAAACCCTACACCCCACACCCCACACCCCACACCCTGCCCCCACGAAAAACTTTTTCAGCA
>NZ_JASJFE010000566.1:0-1507 GCF_030067735.1 Microcystis sp. M53598_WE2
AGGTGGTCAACTACCTAATTTTCAGGGAAAAAGTACCTGAATTTTCCCCCGATCCCCGCAATGGCTGGCACTTTTTGAGGGGAAAAAAGTCCAAAAGTCTTATCCAACAAGGTTTTTAGATTTATTCAGCAGACCCTACTTAACCTGACAGTATATATTAAGAAAAGCAACAAATACTTTACAGATAAACAAAAATATGCAGCAAATTCTAGGATTAGAGACACAACCAAAAATCTGGCATTGGCGGGGATTCAAAATCACCTATCAGAGTGCGGGGGAGACGGGACCTGCGATCGTGCTTGTGCATGGATTTGGGGCATCTTGGGGACATTGGCGGAAAAATATCCCCGTTTTAGGCGAAAAATGTCGCTGTTTTGCCCTAGATTTAATTGGTTTTGGCGGTTCCGACAAACCCGAACCGAAAAACGAGATCGATTACACTTTCGAGACTTGGGGGGCGCAAATTGCCGATTTTTGTCGGGAAGTGGTGGGTGGTCCTGCTTTTTTGGCGGGTAATTCCATCGGTTGTGTGGCCATCATGCAGGCTGCCGTCGATTATCCCGATTTTGTCCTTGGGGTAGCGGCGATCAATTGTTCCCTCAGACTACTGCACGAAAGAAAACGGGGGGAATTACCCTGGTATCGTCGTTTAGGTGCGGATTTTGCCCAAATAATTCTCAAAAATAAGGCAATTGGGGCTTTTTTCTTCCAACAGATCGCTAAACCCCAGACAGTGCGTAAAATTCTCCTGCAAGCTTATCGGCGCTCGGAAGCGGTAACGGAGGAATTAGTAGAAATAATCCTAAAACCCGCCAGAGATCAGGGAGCGATCGAGGTTTTCCTCGCTTTTACCGCTTATTCTGGCGGCCCGCTGCCAGAAGACCTACTGCCGATTCTCCCCTGTCGGGCGATTCTGCTTTGGGGTAGCGAAGATCCCTGGGAGCCCTTGGCCTTGGGCCAAGAATTAGCACGATTCCCGACAGTAAAACAGTTTATCCCCTTAGCCGGTTTAGGCCACTGTCCCCAGGACGAGGCCCCAGAAATAGTTAATCCGATTTTATTAGACTTCCTACAAGCTCCTATCTAGGGTTTGCGGCAAAAAGTTTGTTGGTGGGGGTAGGGTGTAGGGTTTTACCCATTTTCAGGCGGTCAATTACCTAATTTTCAGGGAAAAAGTCCAGGGATTTTCCCCCCAATCACTCCAATCGCTGGTACTTTTTGATTTCAAAAAAGTCTAAAAATATTATCCAACAAGGTTTTTAGATTTATTCAGCAAACCCTATCTAAGTTCCTCTAGTAACCAGAAGACCTGGTATTAATGGGTTGTTGGATGGAGAAACCTCGGTTAATACTTTGAGGTGGAACTTGATTGGGGGTGCCATTATTGTTAGGTGGCATTCCCTGATTGGGATAACCAGTGACGTTAGGTTGACTGCCGTAGACGGGGGCCTGATATACGGGGGGTTGATAATAGTTGGATTGGTTGCTAGAGCCGGGGACGGGGTTA
>NZ_JASJFE010000819.1:0-1342 GCF_030067735.1 Microcystis sp. M53598_WE2
ATCATGGGGGTTAATTTGCCTAATTAAATACTTGAGAAACTTTTAAATTGAGTTGATTAAATATAGAGGGTTTTACTAAGTCATCATTGCTAAAATTACCAATTTCTGCATAAGTATCTCCTTTTAATTCTAAGACTAAAATGGTTTGAGTTTGAGGATCAACTATCCAGTATTCAGGAATCCCACAATCTTGATATTGGCTTCTTTTGGCGATGTAATCTCTCTCTCTTTGGATTTCCCCCGGACTAACCACTTCAATGACTAATAAGGGGGGTGCCATGGTAAGAAGAATGGTATTTCTCTGGGAGAGTAATTGAATATGTTCTTCTCGAATAATGCTTAAATCAGGATAACGGTTTTTCGGTTCGCCTCTCACTTCTAATTCTAAACCATGTCCTCTAACTCTATCTGTTCCTAGCATTAAAGCAAAGACTAGAAAAAGACGATTAGCAATTTGAAAGTTAAGTCCTGATTCTGGTGGCATTTCTACCAATTCTCCGTTAAATAACTCATAAGATTCCTCTGAATTATCCTCATATTGTAGATATTCGGCAAAGGTTTCAAAGCGGGGTTTGGTGATTAACATAAAATTTACTCCATTCCAAAATACTTATAATAGTAAAGTCTAACATTTTCAATTCTCGTTTTTTCTAATTCTTGTTGGGCTGTACCTACCCACACACTAGATAAAATATCTTGATGCTGATAAAAGCTATGAACTCTTTGGGCGGTATCATTAAGCTTGAAGTAATTGGTTAAATCTTGACGATTTTTGAGCCTGTAGTAAAGCACTGGGTTATTATTTGTTTTGGAAAAGCCAAAACCAAATAAGCTTGTTGCTTTAAGAGGTTCTAAAACAAATTTGGGAAGATGTCGCCATACTTTGTCTTGAGTTTCTGGTTTAAAAAAGTCTGTTTCTGCAACTTCAGGGTAAATTTCGATCGCACTACGGCCATCAAAATAGAAATCAAAGCCGACAATGGAAAGAAAATCTCGTACAGCTATTAAATCATCACTATCACTGGTTAACAATAACGCTTGGTTGATTTTTTCAGGATAATCTTTTAGCCTGATGTGCATTTTTAAACTAGAATCAGCAAGATTAGTCCTTAAATCAATACCCGTACTGAAAACCGTGATTTTACTGAAATTAAAATTAAGTCCTAAGAACTGCTGTAATAAAGAATAGTCTAATTTAACACCAACTCGGTTTTCAACTTGCCGAAAAAAAGCTAAAGACTGCGCTAGATATTTTTGCCATTCTTGAGCTTTATCTTTAAAAAAGAGCATAAACCTTGAGGCAATGAGTTTATCTAATTCTATCTTACAAGAGGCTTCAATA
>NZ_JASJFE010000632.1:0-3476 GCF_030067735.1 Microcystis sp. M53598_WE2
AGCGGCCGTCAGCTTCCCCTTACTCATCGTCAACCCGTTGCAGGAATTTCAACCTAATATATTTATTCGGTCGTATCTATGATAGGGCGGGTTTTTTAGACGAGTAATATTTTAACACAAAGCCGCCCTAAAAGGGGCGGGGTTTTCAACCCAAATTTTCGATAACAAAGGTCGGGAGTCAAGGATCAATACTAGCTCGTCAAAACCTATCTTGGACAGATTCAGCCTTTAAAGACCTAGCACTCATCCTCGGCTTCCCGAACCCTATTTTGTCCGAGTTCGTTACTTCTAGCTTAAGCCAGAGCTAATGTAGTCGAAGTAAATCCCCATTTCCTTACCCGCATCAGCACCGACTAAACTAGCGGTGACTTCTTTCATAGCTTGGATAGCTTGAACGGTGGAGGAGATGGGTACACCTAAAGAGTTGTAGGTTTCTTTCAGGCCGTTGAGAACGCGCTCATCGAGGATAGAAGGATCTCCAGCTAACATAGCGTAGGTAGCATAACGGAGATAGTAGTCGAGGTCACGGATACAAGCGGCGTAACGACGGGTGGTGTACATATTACCACCGGGACGGGTTACGTCAGAGTATAACAGGGACTTAGCCACAGCTTCCTTAACGATACCAGCAGCGTTGGCGCTAATGACACTAGCGGCGCGCACGCGCAGTTCACCGGTGGCGAAGTAGCCTTTCAGTTTGCCGAGAGCAGAAGCGTCAAGGTATTTGCCTTGAACGTCAGCAGAGTTGATAACAGAAGTAATTGCGTCTTGCATGGTGGTTCTTCCTTGGGTTTTGCTTAATCTTAAGAGGTTTACGAGGGGTGTGTCTAGAACAATTCACAAAGGAATTATTCTACGACATAGAGCCGATCACGTAATCGAAGTAGGAAGAAGCTTCAGAAGCATCGTCAGAAGACATAAGACCGGTAGCAACTTCTTTCATTTCGCGAACGCTTTGAGCTACGGCACCGATGTCGGTTCCTAAAGATTTGTACATTTCACGCACACCGACCAAACCGATTTCTTCAATCGGGGTGACATCACCAGCGACTACTCCGTAGGTGATTAAACGTAGGTAGTAGTCCATGTCACGCAGACAGGTAGCGGTCATTTCTTCGCCGTAAGCGTTGCCACCGGGGGAAACGATGTCAGGACGTTTTTGGAATAAGCGATCGCCAGCTTGTTTGACGATGGTTTCGCGAGCGCCGGTCAGGGTTTCGGCGATGCGTAAACGAGCGGCACCACTGCCAACGAAGGCTTTAATTCTGTCTAGTTCGCCGGGGCTGAGGTAACGAGCTTCAGCATCAGCATTCACGATCGATTTCGTGACGATACTCATTGATGGATTCCTCCCAACTAAGTGAGATTAATAAACTTAATCTGACATTTTATAGCAGTTGTGGTCACTACGCTCAAGTTATCTCGTTTCCGCCTCAGCGTCTCAAGACTTCCCTAGCTAGAGCGACCTAACGCAACTATTTTGCGGCATCTGGTTCACCTTCTCACTATTTTCGTAATACTTTTTAACATTTGCCCTGAGAAAGGAGCACCAGAGTGGGGTGTGGGGTGTGGGGTGTGGGGAGAATCAATAAAACTAATCTTCTGACGACCGACGACCGACGACTGATTTAACCTAGCCAATTAATTGCCCCCTTAATCCAGTCTTCTGGCTGAGTATTTTTACTGAATAAAGCATCTTGACTGAGGACTGCGATAGCTCGATCGATTTCCTCTCGGCTGTATCCTAAAGCTAAAAGGGTCATCTGCACATCTTCAAGGATTGCCGCTGCCGGTAGTATTGCCGTGGTTGTCGTCGTCGCTTCTCTTAGTTGTCGCCATGCTGCCAATTTAGTTTTTAACTCTAAAGCGATTCTCTCTGCTGTTTTTAAGCCGACTCCGGGGGTTTTGCTCAAAATTTTGGTATTTCCTGTCACTATCGCCACCACAAGTTCCTCAATCCCCAACGTATCGATTAAAGCTAGGGCTAATTGCGCTCCAACTCCATTGACGGAAAGCAGTTGACGAAACAGATCTCGCTCTGGGGCGGTGCCGAAACCGTACAATAAAGGCTGCTCCTCGCGAAGGAGTAGGTGAGTAAAAATCTGACAACTATCATTGTTATCGTTGCCGATGTCTAGGGCTAATCGCGAGGGAATTTGGATTTCGTAACCGATCTGGTTTACGTCTAAAATCAAGATCAGTCGGTTATTAGGGGTTTTGATCACCTCGATCGCTTGTCCCCGTAAATAATTAATCATTGATTTAATTCTCCTACGAAAATAACCGAACCACAGGGATGACGGTTTTTACTCCCTGAAGGAATGCCGGGGAGATTTTCATTTTTGTTACAATTGTTAACAGAAGTGAATGGCGTAATTGATAACCTAATCTTCTTGGCGTTAGTCCCCAATAATTGGAGAAGATACAAAATGAATGGCAACATTAGAGTCGGGAATCTCTTTGGAATTCCCTTTTATATTAATCCTTCTTGGTTCTTTGTTCTGGGGTTAATTACCTTGACCTATGGGGGAGATTTAAGTCAGTTTCCCCAGTTAACGGGAATCATGCCCTGGCTATTAGGATTTTTTGCCGCTATTCTCCTATTTGCCTCCGTGGTTGCCCACGAATTAGGTCATAGTTTTGTTGCCATCGCCCAAGGTATTGAAGTCAAATCAATTACCCTCTTTTTATTCGGTGGTTTGGCAACTCTCGGCAGAGAATCGAAAACTCCCCTAGAAGCTTTTCTAGTAGCAATTGCCGGCCCTTTAGTTAGTTTACTGCTCTTCGGTATCTTCCTAATTATTGGTTCCAATATTAGCTTAAATGCGCCCCTGGCGGCGATTCTTTCTCTCCTGGCCTATATCAACCTCGCCCTAGGGTTATTTAACCTGATCCCCGGTTTACCTCTAGATGGTGGTAATATCCTTAAAGCCATCGTCTGGCAAGTAACGGGTAATCCCAATAAAGGGGTTTTATTCGCTAGTCGTTTCGGTCAATTTTTTGGTTGGTTAGCGATTGTCATCGGTGCGCTATCAATTCTCGGAATCAGTCAATTTGGCAGTGCTTGGACGCTATTAATTGGCTTTTTCCTTCTACAAAATGCTGGCTTTTCCGCTCAATCAGCTAAGGTTCAAGATTTCCTAAGTCGCTACACCGCTAAAGATGTTATCTCTCCTAATAGTCCTGTAGTGCCGATTAATTTAACCCTGCGCGAGTTTGCTAATAATTATGTTATCGGTAAACAACAATGGTCTAAATTCCTAGTTACCGATAGCGAAGGTAAACTATTGGGGGTGATTAATGTAGAGGCTCTGAAAACGATTCCCACTTCCCAATGGACAGAGGTAAATATCGGCCAGTTATTACAAACTAGCGAAAGTCTTAAACTGGTTTTGTCTGATACTTCTCTCTTAGATGTGGTGAAAATTTTGGAAGGCGAAAATTTATCTCAAGTGACAGTGGTAGAAGAAAACGGC
>NZ_JASJFE010000055.1:0-2169 GCF_030067735.1 Microcystis sp. M53598_WE2
ATTGGTCAATTTAGCCAAACAGATCGCCGCCGAACCCTCGCGCCGGGAGATGGATATGTTATTATCCACGGGGGAACAGGTGACAATCGCCTTGATGAGTATGGCCCTAGAGGAAATCGGACAACCGGCCATCTCCCTAACAGGCGCTCAAGTGGGAATTGTCACGGAATCCGAACATAGTCGCGCCCGTATTTTAGAAATTAAAACCGATCGCCTTTCCCGTCATCTATCGGAGGGTAAAGTAGTTGTTGTCGCCGGTTTTCAAGGTGTCAGCGATAGCGATCAACTAGAGATTACCACCTTGGGGCGCGGTGGTTCCGATACCTCGGCCGTAGCCCTAGCAGCCGCCTTAAAAGCCGATTTTTGCGAAATTTACACCGATGTACCCGGTATTCTCACCACTGACCCCCGTTTAGTCCCCGAAGCGCGTCTTTTAGACCAAATCACCTGCGATGAGATGCTCGAATTAGCCAGTTTAGGGGCGAAAGTTCTCCACCCGCGAGCGGTGGAAATCGCCAAAAACTTCGGGGTTCCCCTGGTTGTCCGCTCCAGTTGGACAGAGGATCCGGGTACTTGGGTGACATCCCCGGCACCGAAACCGCGCACCCTGCAAGGATTGGAATTGACAAAAGCAGTGGATGCGGTGGAATTTGACGGTAATCAGGCGAAAATCTCCCTTTTACGGGTTCCTGACCGTCCCGGCATCGCTGCCCGTTTATTCGGGGAAATCGCTCATCAACAGGTGGACGTGGATTTAATTATTCAATCGATTCACGAGGGGGACAGCAACGATATCGCCTTTACGGTGATGGGAAATGCCTTAAAAAAAGCCCAATCCGTGGCCGAAGCGATCGCACCAGTTTTACGTTCCCATCCGACTAATACAGAGGAAGCGGAAGTGATCATCGAATCCGGGGCCGCTAAAATCGCCATTACCGGCGCCGGTATGATCGGCCGGCCGGGAATTGCTGCCCAAATATTTAGCACTTTGGCCGCAGCGGCAATTAATATCGAAATGATCTCCACTTCTGAAGTAAAAGTCAGTTGTGTCATCGATGAAGCGGACGGAGAAAAAGCAATTAAAGTCCTTTGTGATGCTTTTCAAGTGGAGTATTCTGCTAAAGTTGCTCATTGCGAAATCCCTAAAAATTTAGTCCCAGTCAGGGGAGTGGCCCTAGATAATAATCAGGCCCAAATGGCTATTCGTAACGTCCCCGATCGCCCGGGGATGGCGGCGAGAATTTTCTCGGTTTTAGCGGCAAAAAATGTCAGTGTTGATATGATTATTCAATCCCAACGCTGTCGCATCGTCGATGGTATTCCCCGACGGGATATCGCTTTTACTTTACCTCAAGCTGATGCTAATTTAGCCCAAAAAATCCTCTTAGAACTATCGGAAAGTTTGGGGTTACAGGAAGTGGTGGTTAATAATGATGTGGCCAAAGTGAGCATTGTTGGTTCGGGAATGGAAGGACAACCGGGGGTAGCAGCACGCTTTTTTGAAGCTTTAGCAAAGGAGAAAATTAATATTTTGATGATTGCTACTTCTGATATAAAAATCAGTTGTGTGGTGAATCAGGAAGATGGAGTCAGGGCCCTACAAGTGGTTCACGCCGCTTTTGGATTAGCCGGACAGGGTAAAATTGAAGTACCCGCCTAAATGAAATTACAAGTTCTATGATGGGGGTAAGAGTTGTTTATATTGTTGGCAACTTATACCCCCAAAAATCCGATCAATAAGTTAACCCTCATTACCCCGATTTTATCTATGGAACCGATAACAGTGGCGACAATTGTTGCTTTGGTATTTCAGACTACTGTAGAAAAATTTACTGAAGCTGCTCTAGAAAAAATTAATACTTTGCGGCAAATTATCTGGAATAAACTTAAAGCTAATCCTAAGGCCGAAAAAGCTTTACAAGCTGCTGAAAAAGGGTCAAAAACTGATCTAGAAAAAGTAGCAGATTATTTAAAGGTTGCCATGAATGATGAAGCAGATTTTGCCGAAAAAGTCAAGGGTTTAGCAACAGAAATTCAATCCTTGAAAATTCAGGATAATAGTAGTATGAACCAGACTAATTCTGGAGGTCAAAATTTACAGAATCAGGGTCAGGTTAGTGAAGTTTATCAAGCAGAAACTATAAACATCAATAAACCCTGACTGCAGCC
>NZ_JASJFE010000765.1:0-3495 GCF_030067735.1 Microcystis sp. M53598_WE2
ATCTTTCCTTCACTATTACATTGCATTGGTAAAAAGAGAATTAGGAAAAGTGAGTACTAATATGTAAAGTTTTAAAGCTTTATAAATGTAAGTTACAGTCAAACCTGACCTAACGAACACATCTGTACAAAGATCACTTGCCTACAACGAACATTATATCAGGGTCCACTCATTCAAGTTTTATCACATTTAGTAAAATTATCACAGACCAATGAAAACCTTTCGACAATCGTAACTATTTTTGGGTCTCAAGAGTGGTCGTTGTAATCAGGCAACTAACAAAAACTTACGAAAGTTTATATATTACAGCAAAATTAAGTGAACGCAGCTGACACTAGAAACAAAACTACAGCATTTGTCATTGATTTTAGATTAATGTAGCGAGATGATTATGTTTGAGCCATTTTTGCCTTGTTTTGTAATAAGCATCAAATTTTGAGGCAGCTGGGGCAGTAGCAAAAAACTGGTTTGAACTTAAAATTGAAACATCATAATGGAGGTAAAATTATTGGCAGTTTTGAGGGAGGCAAAGAGACAGAACCTTTACTTGTCAAATTTAATACTAGCGCCACACGAGAAGCGGCACAAGCTTTAGTCCGCAACATTGTCTATCAAAGTGTATCTAGAAATCCCAAAATAGGCTCTCGTCAAGTTGAGTTCAAAATTACTGATGGGGATGGAGGAATTAGCAAACCCTTTACGATTAAAATTCAGGATAAAGACTCAATTCTGAATGTTCCTAGCTCTCAAACAGTTAAAGAGAATGCTAACTTATCTATTAGCGGAATCAGCCTTTTATCTGCTGATAATTTAACCTTGACCATCACCCTAAAAGCTACCAATGGAACCCTCAATATCAAGCCTAATGTCGCTAAAGGATTGACAGCCAAAGACATCAGTAACAACCAAAGTACACAAGTCACTCTCACTGGCACTGTTAAACAAATTAACAGCACATTAGCCGACTCTGGAGGACTCATCTATCGAAGGAATAAAAATTTCAGTGGCGAGGATATGCTCACTGCTACAGTTAGCGATGGAGAGAAAATAGTGCTGTGGCCTCCTAGCAACTCGGAAGATGTTAATTCTAATCTTGATAGCAAATCGATTAGCATCACCGTTGTTCCTACCAATCCTCCTCCTATTATTACCGTACCAAGTAAGCAATTCACTAACCAAAATACTGACTTACCAATTAGTGGAATGACTCTCAGCGATCCCAATAATCCAAACCTGACAGTCACTCTTGAAGTCACCAATGGTATTCTTACTGTTAAAACAGACATACCTAATGGACTAACCGCCAACGACATCGAGAATAATAAAACCAAAAAAATTACTCTCAAAGGCGATACGACTAAAATTAATAAAACTTTAGCCAATGCCGCCGGAATCATTTACCGAGGTCGGCAAAACTACGCTGGTTCAGACAATCTAATCATCACAGCCAGTGATGGCAGTAAAACTGATAGGGAAACTATTGGTATTACTGTTAATGATAATCCTGTCATTAGTATTGCTAAAGTTCCTGAAGATGTTTCCTCTGTCCCATCTGGTAGCAGTAATGCCACAATTGTAGGAGAACCAGGGCAGAAAAATATTCGCAGGGGTCCTGGTTTAGAATACCCAACAAGACATATTGCCTATCCCGGCGATCGCGTTCAAGTTATCAAATCTGTTAGAAATAGCGATAACTTCATTTGGTATCATATATATTTTCCCCAATCAGGAGCAGACGGATGGATTGCAGGTAATTTACTTGCTGTTGATGGTCAAACTACTTATCCAAGTCAACCGCAAATCCAACCTCCATCTCAATCTCCACCAAAAGTTTCGTCCAGCGGAACTAATGCCGCAGTTAGCGGCACCCCAGGAACCAAAAATATACGTTCTGGCGCTGGGACTGTTTATGGGGTGGTAGGAACTGTCCGTACAGGCGATCGCCTACAAATTTTGGGTAGTAGCTATGATAGAGGGGGTTATCAGTGGTATAAAGTCTATCATCCTCAGTCTGGTACGACAGGCTGGATTGCTGCTCAATTAATTATTCCTGACTAGCTCTAGTGTGACAATAAGTAACTGCACACAATTACTACAACTAATATGAAATCTTTTATTTCAGATTTTCGATATTTTATTATTCCTATAATTGTTGTAATGGGTGTATCGATTTATTTAGGGTTTAAACAGCCGACTGAACCGCCAACCACTGCGATAGTTTCTACCTCGCCTTCAGTTTCTTCTACTTCTCTAAATTCCCCTGCTCCTATCCCTAAAAATACTCTAACGCCTCCCTTACAGCGACCTTATCCTTTGGCAAATACATCCAAAGCTTTGCCAGTTCCTTCGCCCATGGTTACTGGTGCTGATGATATCTATTCACTATCTTCGCCACCTCCCAAGAATTACACTGTACTTTCACCCCCTAACCAAACTGAAATTCCTTTTCATATAAAATACGAAGAAAATGCTAATGATTTAGTGGAAATTGGTATTTTCTACGAACGTAAAGCATATCTAAATCGAGAAGCGGCAGAGATGTTTAAACAGATGCAATTAGCCGCTCAACAAGAGGGAATTGAGATCATTCCTGTTTCTGGCTTTCGCTCAGTTGCCGATCAAAAAAAGCTGTTTGAGCGACAAATTCAACGCCAAGGAAGCAAGAAAGCAGCCTCTAAACTGAGTGCGCCTCCAGGTTTCAGCGAACATCATACAGGCTATGCTCTCGATGTTGGTGACGGTAAAAGTCCTAATACTATCCTCAAATTGACATTCGACTCTACTGAAGCCTATCGCTGGCTAGAAGTTCACGCTGCTCAATATGGCTTTGAACTATCATTTCCGAAAAACAATTTCCAAGGTGTTAGTTATGAACCTTGGCACTGGCGTTTTGTCGGTTCAGCAACAGCTCAAGAAATTTTTAGAGTAGCAAAGACACAAAGACAATGATTATACCTAGACTCTCTCGTTGACAAAAGGTCATTAGATAAAATTCTAGCGTTAAAACCAAAAATGTTGGGTTCTTCGTTACTTGGTATGATTCTATATGGAGACATAAATCGACTAAATCCTGATCTGGCAAGAGATTTAATTGATTAGTTCGCTCCAGATCGCAAACAATTGACAAAAATCGCAGTAATGTCTGTTTCTATAAGGGTTTCATCCCTTATAACCCCGTCCATTGCATAAGACAAACCGAAGAACCGAAATTCGGTTCCTTGTTGAATAAGGGAAAGGGCTGTACTCAATGGACGTTGTGCTTGTTTCCAATATTGCTCAGATGACAATTGATCGATTACTTCTTCATTCTCATCGCTATAATACACATTATAAAAATATTCCGCATCCTTAAGTTTTGTAGATAAACTTAAGTAGGTAGGCACAATTATTTGTAGGATGGGTTAGCGGTAGCGTAACCCATGCGGGCGTTGGGTTTCATGCTTCAACCCAACCTACGTTCATTTTATATTTAATTCCACCCACCTACTTATCAGC
>NZ_JASJFE010000146.1:0-7389 GCF_030067735.1 Microcystis sp. M53598_WE2
CCCCTAATAGGGATTGAAACTTGGAGGCAAAAATCAGCGATACTGATATTGAGATCACGATGGTGAATCCAGAAGAGATAAAGGAGACAGAAAATGGCTAACGAAACCGTCACTTATTCCCTAGAAGCAGTTCTGACAAGGATTGAGGGGAAAATTGACTCTCTGGAAAAACGGATCGATGACAGATTTGATAAGGTAGATAAGAGATTTGATAAGATAGAAGAACGGTTGACGAAAGTGGAAATAGGACAAGTCGAACTCAAAGGGGAGATTAAAGCCTTAGATGAGCGACTAACCACAGAAATTAAAGGGTTAACTGCAAGAGTTGCCTATCAGGAATTTACCAATCGGGGGATTCTCATCGCTCTGGTTGTGGCCATTTTAGGAGGGGCTGCTAAACTTTTTGGTTTTTTCCCCAATCCCTAACAGCGATCGCCCTAAAATGCTGTAGAATTAGCTTGACAAAAGTGAGACAAGGCCAAAGACTCTCTCGAAATGCAGTTAAATAATTGGATGGCGACCTAAAAATATGAGTGAATTAACTATTCGTCCAGCTAAAATTAGTGGTGTCATCCCAGATTCGATCGCCGCCGAGGTGGGTTTTGAAATCGGGGATGCGCTCCTCTCTATCAATGGTAATCGTCCCCGGGACTTAATCGATTATCAATTTTTATGTGCCGATGAATTTTTAACCCTAGAAGTGCTTGATAGTCAGGGCAAAACTCACCGGATAGAAATCGAAAAAGATTATCATGAAGACTTAGGTTTAGAGTTTGAAACTGCCCTTTTTGATGGCTTAATTCAGTGCAATAATAAATGTCCTTTTTGCTTTATCGACCAACAACCAGAGGGCAAAAGAGAAACTTTATACTATAAAGATGATGACTATCGCTTAAGTTTTCTCTATGGCAGTTATTTAACCTTAACTAATCTCACCTCAAAAGAATGGCAGCGGATCGAAAAGATGCACATATCACCGCTTTTTGTATCCGTTCATGCCACGGAACCCGATCTGAGGATTCGTCTCTTAAAAAATCCCCGCGCTGGTCAAATTTTAGACCATTTAAAATGGCTACAAGCCAGACAATTACAAATTCATGCCCAAGTGGTAGTTTGTCCCAATATTAATGATGGAATTCATCTCGAAAGAACCCTGTTAGATCTGGTTTCTTTTCATCGGGGAGATATTCCCTGTGTGGAGTCGATTGCCGTAGTTCCCGTGGGATTAACCCGCTTTCGTCCCCAAGAAGATGAATTAATTCCCGTTAGCCAAGAAAAAGCGCGAGAAGTGATTGAACAAGTCCAAACTTTACAGAAAAAATTTCGTCAAGAATTTGGCAGTAATGTGGTGTGGTTAGCCGATGAATGGTTTTTAATTGCCCGAGTCGATTTACCACCTCAATCTCACTACGAAGACTATCCCCAAATCGGTAACGGAGTTGGCTCGATTCGTCAATTTATTAGGGAGTTTCAGAAGACAGCCAAGAAGTTATTACCTGCTCAAATTACTCCCTCTAGACGATTGATATGGGTAGTGGGAAATGCGGTAGAACAAGCTTTTCAACCCCTAGTTAAACAGTTAAATAATCTGCGGGGTTTAACCGTGGAATTAGTGGCTTTAAATAGTGATTATTGGGGACAGGAAATCACGGTTACGGGTTTATTAACCGGGCAAGATATTCTCAAAGGATTACAAGGTAAAAATCTTGGGGATGGGGTTTTATTACCCTCCCTAATGCTCAAGCATGGGGAAGCGGTATTTTTAGATGATCTCACCCTAGAAACTGTTATTAATCAGTTAGGAGTCCCTATTTATCCAGTCCTGGGAGTGGAGGAATTAATTAAAACTTGTCTTACTCTCAATCCCTTGAACAAATCCTAATCTTGAGAATAGACAATTATCAGTAATCGGTGATCAGATTTGAGTTTTTAAGTAGGTGGGTGGAATTAAATATAAGATGAACGTAGGTTGGGTTGAAGCATGAAACCCAACTCCCGCATGGGTTACGCTACCGCTAACCCATCCTACAAATAATTGTGCCTCCCTACTTAGTGAGCGGTATTAAGTAGAAAATTGCCGTTTTCTTGGCACTGATTACTGATTACTGATTACTATCTTAGCCTAGCTCCGCATTACCTGTCCCTTGAAACATCAGCCAAGAGAGGAAAAAATTAGCCACAAAAATCGCTAACAAAGAAGTTACCACAGCCGTGGTAGTAGATTGACCAACTCCTTTAGCACCGCCGGTGGTGGTTAAACCCCAACTGCAACCGATAATAGCAATTAAAACCCCAAAAATTAGGGACTTTAACATAGAACTAATTAAATCCCATGTTTCCAGAAAATTTTGGGCTGATTGTAAGAATAGGGAATAGGAAATACCGTAAAGACTATCGGAAATAAATAAACCACCGAGTAGCCCTGTGACTAAAGAGATAATAGTGAGCAGGGGTAACATTAAACTACAGGCAATCACCCGAGGAATGACCAAATAATCGATCGGATCGGTTTTTAAAATATATAAAGCGTCAATTTGTTCTGTTACTCGCATTGTACCAATTTCGGCGGCAAAAGCCGAGCCAACTCTCCCCGCCACCACCACCGCGGTTAAAACCGGGGCTAATTCTCTTGTTAAAGCCAAGGAAAGGACTCCCCCAACAAAACTACCCGCCCCAAAAAAAATAAATTCTCTGGCTACCTGAATAGTGAAAACCATACCCACAAAAGCAGCAGTAATTAGGGCAATTGTCAAGGATTCTGGCCCCACAATACTCATTTGTTCCAGAGTATTACGCCGGTGGATTTTGCCATTAAGAATATGTAAAAAAGTTTGTCCCGCTAACAAACCGGCAGCCCCCAAACGTTGAAACCATAAACTTAAACCACCGGCAGCATCACTTTTTCTTGGCATTTGTCGAGGGACTATCGCTAAAATCTAACTTATTATAGGCGAGAATTCCCTCTGATTATCCCTCGATTGTTGGGACTTGCTTTGATGCCACTCGATCGAGGGATAACAAACCATGGTTTTGTGCTGCTGGCAGGGGATAATAGAATTGTCTAGTAGTCGTCAGCTATCAACCCTGATTCTTTATCCATGCCAGATTTAGCGAAAATTATCCTGAGAAACCATAAAATTGATGCTGTTAAACGATTTCATCCTTGGATATTTTCCGGGGCGATTAAAGAGATGGAGGGAGAAGTCAAAGAGGGTGCTATCGTAGAGGTTTATAGCGATCAAGGCGAATATCTAGCCACTGGACTGTATAATCCTAGCAATATTGCCGTTAAAATTCTTTCTTTCCAAAAAGTCAGCGATATTGCTCAATTATTTCTCGAAAAATTCCAGAATGCCTATCAGCTGCGGCAACAAATCGGTTTAGTGGATAACCCGAAAACTAACTGTTATCGCTTAATTAACGCGGAAGGAGACGGTTTACCCAGTTTAATCGTCGATTGGTACAATGGCACGGCGGTTATTCAAGCTTATTCTCTAGCTTTATACCAACGTCTCGATCTGATTGTCGATTGCCTGAAAACTATCTACGCTGACAATTTACGGGCAGTTTACGATAAAAGTGCCGCAGTTTTGGCGAAAAGCGCCCATATCTCTGAGAATAAATACTTATTTGGTCAAAAAAACGGCAATGAGGTGTTAGAATTCGGTCATCGCTTTATTATTGATTGGGAAAAGGGACAAAAAACGGGATTTTTCCTCGATCAAAGGGAAAATAGAGCAATATTAGCCCAATATTGTCAGAATAAACGGGTTTTAAACACTTTTTCTTACTCTGGCGGCTTTTCCGTCTATGCTATGCAAGCGGGGGCTGCCCTAGTCCATTCCGTTGATAGTTCCCACGGTGCGATCGATCTTACCGAAAAAAATATCGCCCTGAATAATCTCGGTGAAGTTCCCCATCAATCCTACAGCGCCGATGTTTTTAACTTTCTGCGCGACTGTCAGGAGGATTACGATCTGATTGTCCTCGATCCCCCCGCTTTTGCCAAAAGTATCCAATCCCGTCATCAGGCGGTTATGGCTTATAAAAGATTAAATTACCAAGCTTTCCAGAAAATTCGCCCCCAAGGTATTATTTTCACCTTTTCCTGTTCCCAAGTGGTTAACGAAGAACATTTTCAGGGGGCTGTCATGGCGGCAGCCATTGAATCGGCTCGCCCAGTGCGAATTTTAGCACGTTTAAGCCAACCGGCAGACCATCCCACCAGTATCTATCACTCGGAAGGTTCCTACCTGAAAGGATTGGTTTTAGCGGTGGATTGATGGAAAATTAAACGATTACCATCGGGATCATAGATGTAGATTTCCGGACCGTGGGAAGCCTGGCTAATTTCTCCCCTAGCACCATAGCCGATTTCGCTCCAATGCTCGAGGGCTTTTTCGAGACTCTCCACCTCGAAACAAATGCTCATGCCACTGCCCCTAGAATCGCTAAATTCGTCTCTGTGGGACTCTTTAGGGCAAAAAAGACCTAATTTAAGGTTAATCAGCCTAAATTCCGCATAAACGTCGGCAAGGTAGGGGTTTGGTTCCTGTTGCAACAGTTGACGATAAAACTGCACCGAGCGATCAAAATTACTCGTGCCTAGGGCAATAAAAGCCTCTGTGTAATTGAATGGACTATCGGGGGGGTTATTCATTGGGGTTGGGGATTAGGAGAGGGGAGATTGCCCAAAAGATCTACTTCAGTGCGGTGAAGATGTCAAGTCCCTTGGGCTGCCAATAGTAGTCGCGTCCATTGCCAGACTTTCTATCTCCCTCGGTAGTAAGCTCTTTAAAATACCTATATCTGCAAGTCCCCTGGGGTTTCCATCCGATCGAGGATCACCCTGAGCGTTCATCCGATCGAGTGATTTTGGGGAAAAAGTGTTAAAAAAGATTGCTGTTTGTAAAGACAACTGTTACCGTGGGTTCAAGAGTGCGCTTTGAAGGAGGAAAAATCCCATGCACCCTAACCTATCCATCTATCCCTCGATTGCTTCGCTACTTATGTAGGGCATAGATGCACAAATCAAAGATTTCAGAAGCAAAACCAATAAATTTCTGTACTGTTGCTTAAAACAGGAGTTTGATCATGAAATTACAGGGAAAAACTGCCCTAGTCACGGGGGCATCCCGGGGCATTGGACGAGCGATCGCCTTAGAATTAGCCCGACAAGGTTTAAGCAGAATTGTGATTGTTGCCAGAGATCAAGAGCGATTAGAAAAACTAGCCAAAGAAATTGAGTCTCTAGGGGTCATTGCCACACCTTTAGCCCTAGATTTAACCGAAAATGACCTTGTTAGTCCTTCAATTATCCGCATTTGGCAAGAATGCCGCGGCATCGATATCCTCGTTAACTGTGCCGGTATTGCCCATCAAACCCCCTTTCTACGCTCGCAATTTTCGCAAGTGCAAGCAGAAATATCTTTAAATCTGATGGCCATGTACACGGTTACTCGCTTAATTGCCCGCCGGATGGCAATTCGGGGACAGGGAACGATTGTCAATGTTTCCAGCATGATGGGTAAAATTGCCGCTCCTAGCTTTGCTACCTACTCGGCCACCAAATTTGCCATTTTGGGTTTTAGTCAAGCTCTCAGGTCGGAATTACGGGAACACAACATCAAAGTTGTCACCCTCTTACCCTCTTTAACCGATACGGATATGGTGCGAGAATTGCAGTTATTTCGATGGTTAAAACCGATGAGCGCCGAAGAAGTCGCCCAAACCCTAATTACCGGGTTAAATAGGGAAAAAACGGAAATTGTCGTCGGTTGGCAAAGTCATCTAGCTCTTTGGTGTCAAAAATTGGCCCCGAAACTGCTCGAGAAAATTGTCGATTTAGCCTCTCCCTTACGCCAAGGCAAAGGAAAGCGAGGATGGCGAGAAGTGTTTAACTAGGGTTTAATTAAATCCATCAGGGTGAGCATAGCTCACCCTAATCACCTTAACTAACAGGCAATTAAACGGCTGTCAGGGTTTTTTCTAGAAGTTGTCGGGGAGCTTGAACCAAACCACGACAGTGGATTTCCGCAGAATTATTGGGACTTTCAATCAGTTTAACTTTATCTAATTCGGCTCCTAATTGGCGGATCCGTTCCCCTAATAGTTGAGCGATATGTAAGGCAATATTTTCCGCGGTGGGAACCACTTCGGCAAAGTAGGGAATATCCTTATTTAAAAAAGTATGATCGAAGGGTTCTACTACCAATTCATCGATCGCTTTTTGTAAATCCCCTAGATCTACAATCATACCGGTGCGGGGATCGATTTCCCCCGCCACGGATACTTCTAGGTGATAATTATGGCCATGACCGTTTACCCTGGCGCATTTGCCGTAGATTTCCGAGTTTTGTTCCAGGGTTAATTGCGGTAAAGCCAAACGATGAGCGGCACTAAAATGGGTTTTGATGGTTAAAGTTGCTTCCATATCTTTTCCTTGATATTCTGCCCACAATTCGGGGTGTTCAAATAGTTGAATTTTGACTAATGGTAAATAGGGTGCTAATCTTTGCCAGATAACTCTAGCGATATTTTCTGTGGTGGGTAGGGTTTGCTGAAATTCCGGCCAGACTTGATTGAGATAGGAGTAGTCTAATTGACTGGTTATCTCTCGTTTAATTACCTGTTTCACGGTGGAGAGATTCTCCACCATGCCATAAGGATTGAGTTCTTTGTGTAGGGAGACGTATAATTCGTAATTGTGACCATGACCGGGAAAACGGCTACCAAGACCAAAACGTCTTTGATTTTCGGCTTCGTCCCATTCTGGTAGATAATAGCGATGGCTGGCTGAAAACCGCGCTCGACGATTGATGATGCAATCCATAAATGTGGGCGATCGATGACTTTGTAAAGTTACGTTAAGAGCAACTCTTTCTAGCATAAACCAGTTTTGTCCCCTCTGGCTTGCGGACCGGAGAAAGTTATCCCTCAATTCCAGCAGAATGCGATCGCTGTGAGTCGATAGTGAGAAAATTTATCTTTGAGAAGGTGAAGGAATTACTTTTTTACCACTATGATAAACTGTCTCTATCCATAACTTTCTAGCTCCCTCAATTCTTCTTTAGGAGCAATCGAGATGGGATACTTTAGTGGGCAAAAAAGTAAATTCGTAGGTCGGGTTGAGGTCACGAAACCCGACAGAAACCCTCAGTTGTTGGGTTTCACTTCGTTCAACCCAACCTACGCAAAAAGATCTACCAAAATAAACCGTCTCTATCCAAATTCGCTCGCTTCTTCAATATTAATAATCACTTCTTCTAAAGTTTCACCCTGACTCATACATCCGGGTAAATCGGGAATTAGTTTTTCCTAGACAAAAATGGTAGTAAATTCGTAGGTCGGGTTGAGGCTACGAAACCCGACAACCCGACAGAAACCCTC
>NZ_JASJFE010000253.1:0-3213 GCF_030067735.1 Microcystis sp. M53598_WE2
GATTCAAGTGGCGCTACAGATTGCTATTCCGGAATTAGACGGTGCGATCGAACCTATTATATTATCGGGCCGGGATGGGGCCACGGGTAAAGCGATCGCTTTACAGGACCGGGTAGAAGCGATCGCTCAACGGGCGCTAAAATGGGCTAACCTAAGAAAGAAACCGAAACTGAATAAAAAAGTCGCCATCACTGTGTTTAGTTTCCCCCCTGATAAGGGGAATGTGGGAACCGCAGCCTATCTAGATGTGTTCGGTTCTATCTACGAAGTGATGCAAGCGTTACAAAATAACGGTTATGACTTGCAGGACTTACCCGCATCTCCCCGAGAACTGATGGAAGCGGTGATCCATGATGCCACCGCACAATACCATAGTCCGGAGCTAAATATCGCCTATCGGATGTCCGTACCGGAATACGAGCGTTTAACCCCCTATTCCGTCCGTTTAGAGGAAAATTGGGGACCACCACCTGGACACCTCAACAGTGATGGACAAAATCTATTAATCTACGGGAAAGAATTCGGTAACGTCTTTATTGGGGTTCAACCCACCTTCGGTTATGAAGGGGATCCCATGCGTCTGCTATTTTCTCGTTCTGCTAGTCCCCACCACGGTTTTGCAGCCTACTACACCTATCTCAATCAAGTCTGGAAAGCAGACGCGGTTCTTCATTTTGGCACCCACGGTTCCCTAGAATTTATGCCGGGGAAACAGATGGGAATGTCTGGGGAATGCTACCCCGATAACCTCATCGGGATGATTCCCAATCTCTACTATTATGCCGCTAATAACCCCAGCGAAGCGACGATCGCTAAACGTCGCAGTTATGCGGAAACCATCTCCTATCTCACTCCCCCCGCAGAAAATGCCGGACTCTACAAAGGGTTAAAAGAACTAAGCGAGTTGATCGGTTCCTACCAAACCCTGAAAGATAGTGGGCGTGGGGTGCAAATTGTCAATACCATTGTCGATAAATGTTTCTTAGTCAATCTTGACAAAGATATAAGTTTACCTGATGTTGATACCGCCCATCTCAGTCAAGAGGAACGGGATAATATTGTCGGTTCGGTCTATCGTAAACTGATGGAAATTGAATCGCGTTTACTTCCCTGCGGACTTCACGTTATCGGGAAACCCCCCTCAGCGCTCGAAGCGGTGGCAACTTTGGTCAATATTGCCAGTTTAGACCGGGAAGAGGACGATTTACTCTCCTTACCCCGGATTATTGCCAACAGCATCGGCCGGGATCTAGAGGAAGTTTATCGCAATAGCGATCGAGGTGTGTTAGAGGATGTGGAATTACTGCAAAACATCACCCTAGGGACTCGCGCTGCCGTCGCAACTTTAGTCAAGTCCCAAACCGACGCAGAAGGTCGAGTATCGATGCTTTCTAAGCTGAATTTCTTGAATATAGGCAAGAAATCGCCTTGGATCGAAACTTTACAGGAGATGGGTTATCCAAAGGTTGATCCGGTCGCGTTAAAACCCCTGTTTGAATACCTAGAATTCTGTTTAGAACAGGTCTGTGCCGATAATGAATTAGGGGCCCTATTAAAAGCATTGGAAGGGGAATACGTTCTTCCCGGCCCTGGTGGCGACCCCATCCGTAACCCCGGAGTTTTACCAACGGGTAAAAATATCCACGCTTTAGACCCCCAGTCTATCCCGACCCTAGCGGCGGTAAAATCGGCTAAAATCGTGGTGGATCGCCTGTTAGAACGGCAAAAACTGGATAATGGCGGTAAATATCCTGAAACCATCGCTTGTGTTCTCTGGGGAACTGATAATATCAAAACTTATGGGGAATCCCTAGCACAAATTCTCTGGATGGTGGGGGTTCGTCCTGTTCCCGATGCTTTGGGACGGGTGAATAAATTGGAATTGATTCCCCTAGAGGAATTAGGAAGACCGCGCATTGATGTGGTGGTCAACTGTTCTGGTGTCTTCCGGGATTTATTTATCAATCAGATGAACTTGCTTGACCAAGGGGTAAAAATGGCCGCGGAAGCAAACGAACCGATAGAGATGAATTATGTCCGTAAACACGCTATTGAACAAGCAAAAGAAATGGGTTTAACGGTTCGACAGGCAGCCACCCGCATCTTTTCTAATGCTTCTGGTTCTTATTCTTCTAACATCAATCTCGCGGTGGAAAATAGCAGTTGGGAAGACGAAAAAGAGTTACAGAATATGTATCTCAACCGCAAGGGTTTTGCTTTCGACTCGGATAATCCGGGGATGATGGCCGATAATCGTCGGTTGTTTGAAGCATCTTTAAAAACTGCGGAGGCAACTTTCCAAAACTTGGATTCTAGCGAGATTAGTTTAACCGATGTTTCCCACTATTTCGACTCGGATCCCACCAAAGTTGTCGCTAGTTTACGCGATGATGGCAAAAAACCGGCGGCCTATATTGCCGATACTACCACCGCTAACGCTCAGGTGCGTACTTTATCGGAAACCGTGCGCTTGGATACCCGCACCAAGTTACTCAATCCCAAATGGTACGAGGGAATGTTAAGTCACGGTTACGAAGGAGTCCGAGAATTATCGAAGCGTTTGGTTAATACCATGGGTTGGTCGGCAACTGCTGATGCGGTGGATAATTGGGTTTATGAAGATGTCAACACCACTTTTATTCAAGATGAGGAAATGTGTCAGCGTCTGATGAATCTCAATCCTAATTCTTTCCGCAAGATGGTGGGAACCCTGCTAGAAGTTAATGGTCGCGGTTACTGGGAAACTTCTCAAGAGAATTTAGACCGCTTACAGGAACTTTATCAAGAAGTGGAGGACCGCATCGAAGGAATCGAGTAGAATAGATAGATAAGACTTGAGAGACTGGCTAATCACCGGTCTCTTGAGTTTTCAAAAAAGATGAAAAATAACTTTTGGGGGTTAATCTGGTCTAGTTTTTTAGGAATTCAGTCATTGGTGCTGGGATTCCTGGGTTTTGTCGCTAGTTTAATTGCGTGGGCATTTGCTGGGCAGACACCTATTCCTCTAGTGGTTCTTTTTGTTATAATCACGATAGCTATATTAGCTATAGCTACTCTATGTAAGGCGTTACAAACGGCACTAGAAGAATATGAAAAGCTAAAGCGAAGTATCATTCCGAAAATTTTGGTAGTTTTTGAAGAAAATAATGATGTCCTATGCCTTTTAGAACCTTCTGAATTATTTTCTCAGGGTATCACAATCTCTTTTTACTA
>NZ_JASJFE010000229.1:0-5273 GCF_030067735.1 Microcystis sp. M53598_WE2
AAAACCTTGTTGGATAAGACTTTTAGACTTTTTTGACCTCAAAAAGTGCCAGCCATTGCGGGGATCGGGGGCAAAGTTCCTGGACTTTTTCCCTGAAAATTAGGTAATTGACCACCTGAAAATGGGTAAAACCCCACACCCCACACCCCACACCCCACACCCCACACCCTACCCCCACGAAAAACTTTTTGCCGCAAACCCTAATTACCCGGACTAGGACTAAGGACCGGACTAGGAGAGGGAGAAGATTGGGCGACCGGTTGCGGTTTGGCTGCGGGTTGAGTTTGATACCATTTAAAGTGTTGGTAGGCCGTGCGCGATATTTGTTGAATCAGAGTCCTAGCGTTACTATCATTGTGGGGACGTTTGACCATCACTGCTCCTAGATAGCGTTTGCCGTTGGGCATATCAATAATCCCCGCATCCGCTAACATCGAGCCAATATCACCAGTTTTATGGGCAATATTGGCAGATTTCTCGATACCTTGCGGCAGCAGGGTGCGAGTGCGCGTTTCCTGCATAATATTCAATAGACGATCGCGGGAACGTAAACTGAGTAATTCCCCTTGATTAACTTTTCCTAAGATTGTCACCAAATCTCTCGGACTTGTGGTATTGGTTCCTTCCAAGTCAGGTAAAGCGTTATTAATTACCGTACTGGTCAAACCCCAAGCTTGAAAACGCTGATTAAGAGCCTCTTTGCCGCCCATACGCTTAATTAACATATTAGTAGCGGTATTATCGCTAATTACGTTCATTTTAGTGGCGGTTTCTAGGGCAGTATAGGTTTTATTCACTCCTAGATACTGCATATCCCCGGACCCACTGGCCAGGACATCCTTAGTGGCCACAAGGGGTTCATCGAGACGAATTTTTCCCGCATCCACATCCTCAAAAAAGGCGACCAGAATCGGGATTTTAATCGTACTAGCGGCAGCAAAAATAGTATCTCCGCGAAAATTAGCGTAAGCACCGTTATCGAGGTCAATAAATAAGGCTCCCGCCTGTAATTTCGGATATTTGACCACTAAAGCCTGTAATTTCTGGTTAAGGCTGCTGAGATTTTCGTTGAAAACTAAGGTGGTCGGTTTTGGGGTGACGGGTTGGGGAGTCGGGGAATTAGTAGCGGTGGGTTTTGGGTGTAGGGGTAATTTGCTCGGATCCACCACCGTTAAAACCGTACCAGCGATCGCACCTAAACCGACACCAAGGATAGAGAAGCGAAGAACCTGAAGGAGAAAAGAAGCGATTAGGTTAGGTTTACGCTGTTTTTTTGCCCTTTTAACCGGTAAAGACTTTTTTTTGTTGTTTGAGTCCATGGACTTAGGGGACCCAGGGCCAGATTGGACTTTAGTAGGACGACGAGTTACTTGACGAGTCACGGTTTTCCTCAAGGGTATCCAGATTTATTATCGATCGCTAGGAGAATTTTTTTTCTTGCCCTTGAGACTATCAAGACCGAGAAAAAGTTGCCCGATACTTTCAATATGACCGATAATACCCCGCAGCAGGGCTAATTCCTCCACCGTGGGCCGGGCCCGATGATAAAATTGCCGGAATTTCTCCATCCTAGCGGCGGCGGTGTGGGGGTAAAGATAGCCAATTTTGAGCAAAAAGCTCTCCAAGTGCTGATAATAGCCTTCTAGAGCCTCAAAAGTGGCATTAGGTGGCGTTTCTAACGGGGGTTCGAGCCTATTTTCCGTCGCCCTTTGGTACAGTTCGTAGGAGCAAACCGCCACCGCTTGGGCCAGATTAAGGGAGGAATATTGAGGATTAGCGGGAATACCGACAAAACGCTGGGCGTGGTTCAGTTCGCTGTTACTTAAACCCCGGTCTTCTGGCCCGAAAATTAAGGCCGATTCCAGGTTAGGGGTGAGTAACCAGGGTAAAGCGGCCCGGGGTGTTTCGAGGGGAGTATTCAGGTGACGGGGTTTCGAGGTGGTGGCAATGATGCGATGACAACCCTGCAAAGCTTCCCCAAGGGTGGCTACCCGTGAACAGTTTTCTAGGACTTCAATCCCGTGTACTGCCATGCGTCGCGCTTCTTCTCCCAGGATATCACAGGCGGGATTGACGATAATTAAGCGACTTAAGCCCATATTCCGCATAATTCTGGCGGTGGAACCCACATTTAAGGCTCCTGCTGGTTCGACCAAAATAATTCTCAGGCGATCGAGTGGGGAACTCTGATTATTTTCATCTACACTCATAGATAAGGCGCAGTTTTTGACTTTTTAATTTTAATCATGGCACGTCAGCTCTCGAAGTCCGATCTTCCCAGTAAAATTTGTCCCGTTTGCGGTTTATCCTTTACTTGGCGCAAAAAGTGGCAAAACTGTTGGCATGAGGTCAAATACTGTTCAGAACGTTGTCGTCGTCGCAAGTCCTCGGCCAATCAGTAAAAAGCCGAGAATTTTAACTATCAAATAGGCACTCTTACAAAAGGCAATTTTTGGCTGAGGACTTAGATGGGTAATTAATTGTTTTAGGTACTCTATTAGCTTTTAATTTTACGGCTAATTTAGTAAGCTGATATTTGGCTAAATTAACTTTTTCTTAAGAGAATCTCAATGCACATTGCCTGGTTAGGAAAAAAATCTCCTTTTTGCGGTAACGTTACCTATGGGCGAGAAGTGACTAATTCCCTGCTCGATCGAGATTATCAAGTCAGTTTTCTGCATTTTTCTTCCGAAAAACCCACCGTAAGCGATTGGCCCGACTTTTACGACGAAATCACCCTGCCACGTCTCTATAGTTCCCAAGTCTATACTATTCCCACCCTGAAATCGAGTCGGGTTCTACAGGATAAGCTCAGGGAACTGAAACCCGATCTAGTTCATGCGTCCTTACCCCTGTCTCCCCTCGATTTTCTGCTACCGGAAATTTGTGAGTCTTTAGATTTGCCTCTGGTGGCGACTTTTCACCCGGCTTTTGATAGTAAAATTCGCAATCTCATCTCTAGTACCCAATTATTAACCTACCAACTACACGCCCCTTTTTTAGCTAATTACGATAAGGTAATTATTTTTTCCACCTCTCAACGGGATTTTTTAGTTAAATTGGGGGTTCCCGAAGAAAAATTAGCAATTATTCCCAATGGGGTTGATGTTAATAAGTATTGTCCAGGTCCCTCGAATATTAAAGCTCAATATAATGCCGATTGTTTATTTGTTTATCTCGGTCGGATCATGCCGGAGAAAAATGTAGAATCTTTATTGAAAGCTTGGAAAAAAACCAATTTAGGGGGTAGATGCAAACTGCTCATTGTTGGCGATGGTCCGTTAACTCCTTCCCTCAAACCTTTTTATGGAGAAGAAGATGGTATTATCTGGTTAGGTTTTATCGGCGATGAAAATAAACGAATTGAAATTTTGCGCGGGGTTGACTGCTTTATTTTACCCTCATTAGTGGAAGGTTTATCGATTTCCCTCTTAGAAGCGATGGCCTGCGGTGTTGCTTGTATGGCTACGGATGTGGGGGCCGATGGGGAAGTGTTAAAAGGTGCGGGAATAGTTCTAGATACTAAAGGACTAATTACCCAATTAAAAACTCTCTTGCCCGTCTTACGAGATCATCCCGAATTAACCACAATTTTAGGTCAAAAGGCCCGTGAAAGAGTTTTAGACTCTTACACTCTCAGTAAAAATATTGATCGCTTACAGTTAGTTTATCAAGAAGTGTTAGCCAAAAAACAATCTTCTCTTAGCTACTTTCACTAAGGAATTTATATGACGATTGCCCGGACAATTTGCTTGGGATTTATTGCGGTAATTTTAGCGGGAACTTCCCTGTTGATGTTGCCTGTTTCTACCACTAGCGGCACTTGGAATGACCCAATTGTTGCCCTCTTTACCTCCACTTCTGCTGTCTGTGTCACGGGTTTAGCAGTAGTAGATACGGGTACTTATTTTTCTTTTTGGGGTCAATTATTTATTGCTTTATTAGTGCAAGTGGGGGGGTTGGGATATATGACCACTACCACTTTTTTAATGTTATTAATTGGGCGAAAATTTGACCTGAGACAGAAGTTAGCGATTCAAGAATCCTTTGATCGACCTTTCCTACAAGGTAGTCAAAGTTTAATGAAATCAGTGATTGCTACTACTCTAGTTTTTGAGTTAACAGCAACTTTGGTTATGTTAACTGTCTTTGCCCAAAAGTATGATTTTAGATATGCGGTGTGGTTATCTTTATTTCATAGTATTAGTGCTTGGAATAATGCGGGTTTTGGCTTGTTTAAAGATAACTTAATGTCCTATCAGTCTTCAATTATTATTAACTTATCTATCACAGGATTGATCATTTTTGGAGGTATCGGCTATCAGGTAATTATCGAGTTTTACACTTGGTTTATTTACCGCTTTCAATATAAACGAAAAGGCTTTGTTTTTTCCCTTAACTATAAAGTTGCTATCAGCACAACTATATTTTTATTAGTGATAGGAACCTTGGCTTTTTTACTTACTGAACAGGGAAATGGTGACACTTTAGCTAATTTATCACTTAAAGATAAATTGCTGGCCGCTTGGTTCCAATCGGTAACATCGAGAACAGCCGGATTTAATACCATTGATATTGGTAAAATTTCCGTAGAAGGTTTATTAATTACCATGGCTCTCATGTTTATAGGAGCCAGTCCTAGCGGTACAGGGGGAGGTATTAAAACCACAACTGTTAGGATTTTATATAATTGTACTCGCTCGGTTTTAAGAGGTCGTGAAGAAGTGACTCTTTATCAAAGACGCATTCCTATGCCGTTAATTTTAAAGTCAATGGCGGTGGTTTTTGGTTCGGTTATAGCGATTATTGTCTCCACCCTAGCCATCTCATTTGTGGAGACAGATTTTCAAATGATTCAGCTGTTTTTTGAGGTAGTTTCTGCCTTTGGAACTGTCGGCCTATCTATGGGGATAACCGCCGCTTTATCGCCGATTTCTAAGTTAATTATTGTTTTTATGATGTATCTGGGACGGGTAGGAGTTATACTTTTAATAGCGGCTATCATCGGCGATCCGAAACCAACAGTTATTAATTACCCCGAAGAAAACCTTTTAGTGGGATAATTAATATCAGTTATCAGTTATCAGTTTCTCCTGTCTCCTCACTCATTGACACTAGCATTTTAAATGCGTAACAGTGGTTCTTCGGTTTGTGTTATGCAATGGACGGGAGTTATAAGGGATGAAACCCTTATATAGAAAGACATTGCTTCGATTTTTGCCAATTGTTTTCAATCTAGAACGAGCTAATCAATTAAGTCTCTTGCCAGATAA
>NZ_JASJFE010000004.1:0-8933 GCF_030067735.1 Microcystis sp. M53598_WE2
ATAACCAGTAAAACGAGGGGAAAAGAAGATAAGTGTAGTGGCGATTAAAGCAGCGTTTTTATTTTTAAATAAAGTCAAAGCTAAATGGTAAAAACTCCCTAAAATACCAAACCAAATAATTACCGAAAATCCCCTTAATACTAAATAAGAATTGCCTAATAATCTTGCTAAAAACCAGAGGGAACTGTAATAGAGAGGTAGATCGTAATTCGAGCTAGTATAAAGAGAGGCTAAGGTATCGGGAAAACCTTTCACGGAATTAACCCCTTGAAATTGCCAGAGTTGTTCTGTAGATTTAATTTGTCCATCGAACAGATAGTTAATTAACTGTTCGGGTGTGTAACCAGAAAGATGCAGTAAGACCAAAGATTCATCGTGCCAAACATAACTATAGTAGGCGAGATGGACAAAATAGAAAATATTGAAAATAATCAATAAACCTAAAGCAAATCTAACCCCAGATTGACGAGTAAGCATAATTATCTCGATCCTGTTAAAAAATCACTGATTACTGTTGACTAACTCCTGCTTAATCACTCTAGAATTTTGATGGGTAAGGGGTAAACTAAACCAAAACTGTGAGCCAACCCGCGGGGTACTTTTTACCCCAATTCTCCCAGAGTGAGCCTCGATTATTTGCCGACATTGGTAGGAACCTAAACCGATTCCCGTTAGGTGTTGATTATGAAGATTTCTTACATATAAATGGAAAAGATGTTGACATTGTTCCTCATCCATGCCAATGCCATTATCGCTTAAAGTGCAGTAGAGCATATCTTGGTCAATACGAGCATCTAAAGCTAATTGAATCGGTGAAGGGTTATGTTTTAAGGCATTATTTAATAATTGTTCAAAAACACTTCTTAGCTGACAAGGATCGGCATCAATAGCGGGTAAGTCATCGGGGAGAAGATTAATAAAAGTAGCTTGGTATAAATCAAAATCTTTTTGCCAATCTTTGAGCCAAATTTCCACCTGTTCTTTTAAAGACAGAGGTTGACGATGCAAGATTAAAGGCCGTTCTTCAGCAAAATGATTTTCTGATAAAGCATTAATTAAAGTTAATTGTCGATCGCAACTACGCACCACCTGATCGAGCATTGCTCGCGAGATAGTTACTTTTTCTGTTTGCCGACACTGTAAATTTTTTAATAACATCACTAATCCCATAATCGAAGTGCGAAGATCGTGGGATACTGCCTGTAAAAAAACCGTTTTCATTTCGCATAAACGCTGAATTTCCCGGACTTTTTCCCGTAGTTCCAGGGTTCTTGCTGCCACTTCCCGTTCTAAATTATTATTCAAGCTTTGCACCCTCTGATATAGTTGCGCTTGGCCGATAGCGATACAAACTTGGGTGGCTAACTGTTCTAGTAATTTGACCTCGCTTTTTTGCCAATGACGAGGATGGGAATATTGATGGACAACTAAAGCGCCTAAATGTTGATTATTAACCGTTAGAGGTAAAACTAAAGAGGATTTAACTTGCAGGTATTCGTAATAACCCTTGAGAGTCGGCAGAGTTTGCACCTTAGCGGTATTATCAGCAATAATTAACTTATCTAAAGAAAATAATTGTCCCAATTCTTCCAGTAATTCTGGTTCGGGAAACCAACCCATCAGCGAGGGAATCTCGGGACGACGGGACTCAGCGATTACCTTAGACCAACCCCGCTCTTGACAGTGACCGATATAGACTTGATCGGCATCGAGAAAATTTCTGATTTCCTCAACAATGGTATTTAAAACCTGATCTATATCTAAAGATTGATGGACTTTTAAAGCAACTTGTGTTACTAAATGTTCTCTTTCTAAAGTTTCATTTAAAGCTCGATCGATCTGTTGTCTTTCGCTAATCGCCGCCGATAAAAACAGAGAAGTTGACATGACAATGACTAAAAAGATTTGTAAGATCAAGACACCTCTGGTATAATCGGGAGCCTGTAGGATAAAAGGGCTGATTCCCCTAGCCAATCCCATCAAAGCTAAAATAGATACTAAAAAATTCGCTATTACCGCTCCCCAAGTCTGAAAACGCATGGCGGCCCAAACCACAAAAGGAAAAGGCAGATATTCGAGGTACTGCACCATACTCCAATCGGGGTTAAGAAAATTTGGTTGATCACCAAAAACCACGGAAGTCACCACCGTTAGCAAACTCAGACAAAGTAAGGCCTCGCCAAGGCGTTGGGGTTGCCGTGGTTCTCGCAGGGAGTGACGATTGAGGCAAAAACGCAACAGCAGCGGCGTGGTCATTAATATTCCCGTACTATCTCCGAGCCAGATCATGCCCCAAGACTGTCCAAATTGCCGCCAATCCCAAGTATTTAGCCAACTACGGGCAAAAGTATCGATAGTGGCATTGACTGCCGAGGCTAATAAAGCCGCTAAAAATACCAGTAAAAGGATATCGCGAATGCGCTGTAAAGTGGCGGAAAATCTCAGATAATGCAAGAATTGCGCCCCTAACAGAGCCGATAAACTGCTACCGATCGCCGAAAATAGAGCTATGGGCCAACTGGCCCCTAAAAAGAAGGTCAGAAGCAAATCCCCGATAAAAACGCCTAAAACTAGCCTTTTTCCCCCTAAAAAAACAGCAGTTAAGCCAATACCAGCACTCATCCAAATTGGGGCAGGTCGCGACCCTAAATTTAAGCAGAGATAGCCTAGCCAACCAACACCCAGATAAACTAGGGCAACAAGCACAATTTTAGACCGATCTGATGAAATCTGTAGCATTTTCAGTTATCACTGGTCACTGAATCACTGTTAATCTATCTCCAGATTGCCTAAACTAGGAGTAGTTCTGCCTCATGCAGATGGGTGAAAACCGTACATTTTCCTTTTAGGAATCAAAGATTATGCGGATTTTAATTGTTGAAGACGATCCTTTAATGCAGTTAGGTTTAGAACAAGCGCTCAGTGAACAGCCGGATTTTGAGATTGTTGGTCAAGCGAGTGATGGTCTAGCGGGGGTACAATTAGCCCTATCCCTACGGCCAGATTTAGTGGTCATGGACATCGGTTTACCCCGTCTCGATGGCATTGCGGCAACTAAACAGATTAAGGAAGGTTTAGCTAATGTTCATGTGGTTATGCTCACTTCCCACACTCTCCAACAGGAAGTGATCGCAGCTCTGGCCAGTGGCGCTGATGCCTATTGTATCAAGGGAGCGAGTCTCGATCGCCTTTTGGCCGCCATTGAAGCGGCCAAGGATGGGGCCACCTATTTAGACCCCCAAATTGCCCGTTTAGTCATGGATAATCTCAAACCGCCGGCAGTGCAACCTAATCCCAATCTAGCACTTTTATCAGAGCGAGAAATGGAGGTTTTAAAGTTAATTGTTGAGGGCAAAAGTAACGCTGAAATCGCCGAACAACTTTATTTAAGTACCAATACGATTAAAACCCATGTGCGGGGAATTATGAATAAATTAGCCGTGGACGACCGAGTACAAGCGGCCGTAATTGCCCTACGTTCCGGTATTGTTTAAGGGGAAAATGGCGATTTACTTATCCCCTATTCGAGGCTTCTCTAATCACCTCTAAAACCTCTGAAGCATGGGAAATAGTCGGGACGTGACCGGATGCCAAAACCACTGTCTTTGCTCCCATTCTCTCGGCCAAATTAAACTGTAATTCTGGGGGTACGGCTTGATCTTGACTAGAGACAATATACCAGTTTGGCTTATTTCTCCAGGCGGTTGTAGTGGTTTTTGCTGTTAGTAAAGAGGCGGCTGCTGGGGTTTGGGTGGCATAAATTAAAGCGGCTTTTTCGGCGGGCAAATCATTGGCGAGAATCTTCTCTATTCCCTCTTGAGAAATCCAGATAAACCCCTCTTGTTCTTGAAAATACTGTGATGGGGTTTCGTATTCACTAAACAAATCTACCATCGACTCCCCCGCATCGGGAGCCAGCGCTGCAATGTAAACTAAACCGGACACTTTTTCATCGTTGCCGACTTCTGTGATTACCGTACCCCCCCAAGAATGACCGACTAGAATACATTGTCCTTCGATACGGTTTAAAATTCTTTTCGTAGCAGCTACGTCATCCGCTAGAGAAGTGAGAGGATTTTGCACTGCGATCGCTGCGTATCCTTCGGCTAATAACTGGGCAGTTATCTGATTATAACTAGAACCATCGGCCCAAAAACCGTGAACCAAAACAATATTGTTAATTCTCTTCATAAGACCTCTTACAAAACTCGAAAAGTGCTGGTTTTTAACATTTTTTAACTCTCAGAGAGCTATTAATATTCTTACATTGTAGCCATTAAGCCCATTTTAACTTTTTAACTCAATTGCCGGTGCTATAACCATCCAAAAAGTATATTCAATCATTTATAATAAGTTATCGACCTATCTCTGTTGGATAAACCATGACTATCGCTCAAAGCTTACCCCTAGTCGAGTCTCATGTAAACCCTGAGATAATCTTCCCACAAGGCCAATTTTGGAGTGATGAACCCCCTTTGGAAAGTAACCTACATCTACAACAAATTATTTTATTAATTCAGTGTTTAGAATGGTGGTGGCGCGAGCGAGAAGATTATTTTGCCACCGGCAATTTAACTATCTATTACAGTCCCAACCAGAAAAAGTCAGAATTCTTCCGTGGTCCCGATTTTTTCGTCGTTTTGGGGACAAATTCCAACCCCAACCGCAGAAGTTGGGTAGTTTGGCGAGAAGAGGGCAAATATCCCAATTTAATTATCGAAATTCTCTCCGATAGTACCGCCAAAGTTGACCGAGAGGAGAAAAAACAAATTTATCAAGATATATTTCGCACTCCCGATTATTTTTGGTTTGACCCAGAAAGCCGAGAATTTCAAGGATTTACCCTAATTAGCGGTCAATATCAACCGATTGCCCCCAATCCCCAGGGATGGCTCTGGAGTCAACAATTAGGCTTATATTTGGGTTTATCTGCCAATAAATTGCGCTATTTTACCCCCGAAGGGGAATTAGTACCCACTCCCGCAGAAGCGGCACAACAGGCAGAAAATCGGGTTTTAGAGGCAGAAAATCGGGTTTTAGAGGTAGAAAGCCAAGTCCAGCAAGAAAAGCAAAAAGCTGCGAAATTAGCGGCTAAACTGCGGGAATTAGGCATAGATACCGAGGAAAATCTCTAATCTTCTTTTTTGATTAATAGTCAACAGCTTACCGCTCCTCAATTGTTGAACCAACCTAAGCTAACTGGTAATCTCTAGAATCGGTGAAAATTTAACTTTATTTCCAGAAATTTTCGGCCTCGGGACTAAGGAAATCCTTAAGAATTTGGAAAATTTCTAAATTGGCTAGTCCTTGCTTAATTAAGTCAGGAAATTGACTCAAAACTTCGATAATATTATCGGCAAAATTATAATTTTTATCTTGTCCACAATTAACGGTTAAATAAGCCAGTAACTCCACTGCATAATCGGTAAAATCCATCACATCGGCAATACAGGCTAGTTTGAGAATTTGTTCGGGGGTTTTTAGAGACAAGAAATTAGCCGATAAATCTGGGGCAATTAAGTCTCTGTAGTAATAAGCTTCCCCCCAGAGTATTTGCCCTCCTGGTCGCCGAGATTGAATAGGAGAAATCCTGCGAATTCGATGGGAAGTTGCTAAATGAAATAGGGAAAAAGATTGTTGTCTTAAAAACTTATCAATATCAGCAAAAAGAGGTTGATCGAGATAAAGAGGTGAAAATTCAACTTCTATTTGTATACCCAAAACACTGCGGGATAATATCTCTAAACCTCCCTGTAAAACATCTAAATCTGCCCCTTGCACATCAATTTGTAAAAAATCTATAGATGGGATATTTTCCTGTTGACATAATTGATCTAAAGTAGTGGTTTCTAGGTCAAAAGTAAAGTCTAAGTTAGCAAATTCTGGTAAATTGTTAAAACGGTTTAAAAAATCTTCATTGGGATGATAAAGAGAACTACACATCGGATGTTTAGTTACATATAAAGTCTTTTCTCCCTTAGATTTTGCCAGGGCAATGGCTAGATGTTTTTCCTGCCAATTAATATTTCGTCTGACCAATTCTTCATTAGCTTCTTCACAAGCATCCCCATCGGCATCTACTCCCAAAATTGTTAAATTGGGGGCAAAAATCTGCCATCCGCTGCTACCATAATCGTCTTGAGTGCTAAGTTTTCGTGAACCAACATTACAGACGGTAATCGAAATTTTATCGAGATGACCGCTTTGTTTGAGACTTGGAGTAAATAAGGGCATATTTTTTCTATCTGGCTATGGAGAAATAGGGCAATTGCTAAGATATTCCTGGTCTATAGGTAAGGAGGATACTAATCGCAGAAAGCTCCGCGCAAGCGTAAGGTTTCCCGCAATTCCTCGGTCATACCCACGTTATCGGCAAACTTTGTGCCCTTCACTTTTGCCCCGCTAAAATTCGCTTGAGTGATGTTGACTTCAACCAAATTAGCTCCTTCTAAATTGGAGCCGATTAAATTAGCTAAAGCCAAACTAGAACGGTAAAAATCAGCATAACTTAAATCGGCATTAGCTAATAAGGCTCCGCTTAAATCCGCTCCTTTGAAACTAGCATGACTGCCATTAATTTCGCTTAAATCAGCATCGGTTAAATTGGCCCCGCGCAGATTAGCTTGATAGAGATTGGCCATACCTAAAGATATACCACTTAATTCCGCTGCTAGAAGATTTGCCCCAGTAAAATCCGTCAGGGGATTGAGTTCAGCTAATTGGGCTAATTCCCGAAAATCATCAGTAACAGCAGCATAAATTCCCTCGATTTGTGTCTGCAATTTCTCTAAATTTTCTGATGCTGCTGGTTTCGGTTCCACTAGAACAGTATCTAATTCTACCTGCGATGACCCCAAAGAAATACGACTCAAAAAAGCATCAAATTGATTTTCCATCAGGAAAAATGCTAACTTTCGCTCTAAAATACTATGTTTATTGGGACTTATATCGTGTTTCCATAATCCCGATGTTTCCGTGATACAGATATCGGCAGCTGTCAGCGAAAATTGCACCGTGAGACGATAAGGTTCTTCCTCAACACTCACGGTTCCTAGGTTAATCCTTTCGATCGCTCCTGTAAATATTGACTGAGGACTTTTGAACGATAACCGCCATTGATGATTATTAATACGATTTATGTATAACTCTTGACTAGAAAGAGGATTTGGTGTTAGGTGACAATTAACTAAAACAAAATCTAATTTTCCTCCTTTCAGTCCCCATTTAATTTCCCCGCCGAGGAGAGATTGAATTTGAGCTTGTAGGTGTAAAGTTAAATATAAATCAAATTTTTGCGAGTCGGTGGCTACTGGTTTTAGGGTTAAAGATACACTATCGGGATAGCGATCGAAGGCAGCTAAAAGACGCATAATCCAAAAGAGAAAAGCCAAAATAAACAGTAAAAAAGTGGTGTTTCTCCGGCCCTAAAGCCGAGAACTCACCCCTATTTAAAACAATAGCCGATTTTCTCGATCCTCGATGAACATTTCTTCGGCGATCGCTGAACGATTGCCCCTGAAAATCAAGGTTAAATTAGTTGACTTTCTCTTTTTTGCCGATATTGTCGTCCGCATTAAAAAACATCGGCAAAAAGCGTTCCATAAACATTTTTGGATCACGATTCCAGGCTTTTTGCGCCGCTTCTACCCGGAATAATTGTAATTTCGGGTCGAGAAGGGATTGGGGTAAACGTTCCATCAGATATTGAGGACGTTCCCAAAGCGGCATAGTGGCGGCGATTTCCATTAAATGACCGACGCGGCGCAATTCTGCCCCCAGGGTGATATCCATACCCGATTCATAGGCGGCCTGTTCGATCGCTGAGTATTTGGCCTTCGCTTTTTCGACTTTTTGCCGATGTTCGGGGCTTTTTTGGGCAATTTTGGCTAACCAACGATTACCCCAACGCACATGACCCGCTTCTTCAGGAAAAATTTTGGCGATCGTTTCCCGAATTTTCAGATTTTCTGGGGTTTGTTCCCCTTCCTTGAGGGCATAGATATGGGCGGCAAAGTATTCGCATCCCCGTTTTTCCGTGACGTTAATTGCCGCTAGGGCTGCAATCAGTCCATCTTCCCTTTGTTCTTCGCCTTGGAATTGGTCTTGATCGAGAAGACGTTCAAATTCGTCGATATAGGACAACCCCGGCGGTTTCCCCACATCGGCCCCCAATTCGATCAATAAATCGGTTAACCAGTAGGCATGGCGGGCCTCATCGGCGACGTGGTGGGAAAGGTCCTGGATCAGTTCTTTTGGTTGTCCGTCTAGGGTTTCGATCAGTTCGGTCAGGTCTTTACAGCTACGTTGTTCGTTGTAGCGGTAACGGTTGAGGGTGACAAGATGAATTTCGCGATCGCTAATGACACGCTTCATGATGTCGCGAGCGCTCATCGTCTTCTTGAATTTACGAGGGTAAGCAACGGTCATGATTTTGTATCGTTTTGTTAACGGCTTTCCGTATTCTAACGGAGTTTTTCCCCAATCTGGCAAGGGAGCGGGGAGTGGCAAGCTTTTTTCAGTGATCAGTAAACGGTAATCAGTAAACTGAAAACTTACATCTGATAACTGATACTAAATCCGGTTATTAAAGAATGATTATTTATTCCCCCTTTTGCCTATTGCCTATTGCATGAGTGCCTATCCTCATAAGTAGCCTATGCTCAACGGATTTAGTATGATAACTGATTCAAGTGGGAAACAAAATTAGGTGGTGAAAAAAAGATATTTGTCAGGAGAGTCACTATAAAAACATCAGTTTTAAAGATTTTTTTGGCAATTATTTTGATTAGGAAATATTTGACACTTCCAGGGGTGACAGAGCGACTAAAAGGCTCGCTGGATAAAGCGCATAGCCATTAGACCTCTAGAAAAATATTGGTGTTTTCCAGCAGCAATTCTCATTTTGAAATAAATGATGAATTAACCCCTATTGC
>NZ_JASJFE010000024.1:0-2811 GCF_030067735.1 Microcystis sp. M53598_WE2
GGACCAAAGACAAAATCTATCTTCAATTTAATTATAACCACTTACTTAAACCCACCTAACACACCGGAGAAAATTAACCTTTTTGGCTATTGACAATTGAGCCATTTTGTGATGGTTTTTCGGTTAATTTTTGAGCAAGATTTAAGATATCAGAGGGGAGCATAATCACGGTACTGGTGTTATTTTCCGCTCCAATTTCCGTTAACATTTGTAGGCGGCGTAATTCCAAAGCGGCGGGGTTTTCCATGATTAATTGGGAAGCTTCCGCTAATTTTAGGGAGGCTTCCTGTTCTGCGGCAGCTTTAATCAAACGGGCCCGTTTTTCTCGCAATGCTTCCGCTTCCTTGGCCATAGCTCGCTGCATACCAGTGGGAATTTCCACATCTTTCATCTCCACCCGTTCGATATCAATGCCCCAGGGTTCGCTAATTTCATCGACAATTTGTTGGACCGCTTGATTGATTTTGTCTCGTTTTTGCAAGACATCATCGAGATGATTTTGACCAACTACATTTCTTAAAGTGGTCATGGCCGCTTGATAAACGGCTGCGGGGTAGGATTCGACTTTATTAATCGCTTTGCTAGGATCGATAATGCGATAGTAGAGAACCGCATTAACCTTAATTGTGACATTATCGGCGGTGACAGTTTCTTGCGGGGCGATATCGACGGTTTTGGTGCGAATATCCAGCTGCATTTTTTGGTCAACTAGGGGAATGATCCAGTACAGTCCGGGGCCTTTGGTGTCTTGATAACGCCCTAGACGAAAGATAACACCACGCTGGTATTCTCGATCGATTTTAAAGCCATTTAACCCCAGAATGCCCGCTATCAACAGCAAGGGTGCTAAAAATTCCATATTAATTACCAGTTATCGGGTTCAAGTTAATCAGTGTGCGGTGACATCTCAATTGCCATCTCCTCGCTCCTGACCACTAATACATTCATTCTAGAGAGTAACCGGGCTGTCGGGGAAACTCATAACGAAATATTACAATTTTTAGGAATTGCCTAACCAGCAGGGATGACTCGACTTCCAGACCCCGACCTGAGATAAACTACAGAATGTTATCAGAATTTACCTTGATATTATGAGCGTAGTTAGCCAAGTCATCCTCAAAGCCGACGACGAACTTCGTTATCCTAGTAGTGGTGAACTACAGGGTATCGGGCAATTTTTAAAAACCGGTGAGCAGAGAATTCGCATTGCCGAAACTCTCGCTGACAATGAGAAAAAAATCGTCGATCAGGCTCAAAAACAACTGTTCAAGAAACGTCCCGATTATAGAGCGCCGGGGGGTAATGCCTACGGTCAGCGTCAATATAATCAATGCTTGCGCGATTATGGTTGGTATCTGCGTCTAGTTACCTATGGGGTATTAGCCGGAGATAAGGGACCGATCGAACAAACCGGCCTGATCGGGGTCAAAGAGATGTATAACTCTCTTAATGTTCCCATCCCCGGCATGGTGGAGGCGATTCGTTGTCTCAAAGAGGCCGCTTTAGGTCTTTTGACTCAAGAAGATGCCGTGGCAGCAGCCCCCTACTTCGACTTTATCATCCAGTATATGTCCTAAGCGATCGGGACAATCCCAAGGGCCTGAAGTCTGAAAAGGGGCAATTTTCGTCTCTTTCAGGGTTCAGGCTTGACTTTTTTCAGTGATCAGTAAACAGTGATCAGTGATCAGTAAGCAGTAAACAGTAATCAGTGAAAAGACAGTAGTAAACTGGCATTTGATCAGGCTCACTTAATACATACTGCTCACTTAATACTGGCTCTTCGGTTTGTGTTATGCAATGGACGGGGGTTATCAATTAAGTCTCTTGCCAGATAAGGATTTAGTCGATTTATGCCCCCCTATCGAACCATACCAAGTAACGAAGAACCTTAATACTCAAAACTGATAACTAATAACTCAAAACTGATAACTAATAACTCAAAACTGATAACTGATTATGTTTTGGCGCATTATACTACTTACTTTTCTGATTCCATCGGTCTATGGGTTGTTTGGCTGGTCGATCGCCCATGAGCGTTTATCATGGAGTGATTGGTTACTTGCCCGCGGTGATGAGATGAATTGGACTCTCACTAGCGAATGGCTAGAAATCATCATCTATATCCTAGCGGTAGGGGTTATCCTCTCAATTGCCCTAGGATTAACTCTGTTTAGTCACTTAATGCCGCTATTTTTCCGCAGTTGGTTTAAAAACGATATTAGTGCTGTATTATCAATTCTCGGCTGGTCTTTGGCGGTAGTCTTTATCTTCCACAAGTGGGCGGTATTTAGTCGAGTTTTAATCCTCTTAGCCGCCACTATCCTTGGTCGTCTAGAACTTCAGGAAGCAGGTTACAATAGGTGGCAAGTTTTCCTGATGCTCACCATCCTCTGCTTAGGTAGTTTTGGCTTGGGAATTTGGGCTTATAATCTTTGGGGTCACGAATTTCATCGAGTTACTACGGATTAATCTTATCTCTAATCTTTAAAAAGTATGCCCAAAAAAAATAACGATACGCTCAAACGAGTCTTAATTGTTTCCTCTGGTTTAGTATTTCTGGCTTTAATGGTGGTGCCAACTTTAGGTTTATTGAAAAATAATAATTCTAATTTCCCCCAAGGCAATCAACCCGGGCAAGAGGCAACTATTCCTCCCGAAAAATTAGAAGAAATGGTCAAAGGTTACGAGAAAATTCTCGAACGTGAACCAGATAACCCCACTGCTTTGCAAGGACTAGCACAAGCTCGCTTACAGTTAAAAGATTTTATCGGAGCCAGAGAACCTTTAGAAAAGTTATATCAAAAATATCCC
>NZ_JASJFE010001031.1:0-3337 GCF_030067735.1 Microcystis sp. M53598_WE2
CAACAAATCAAAGAAACAAGCGGGAAATCTTTGTAAGAGTTGATAGAAAATACTGTCAGTTTTCACACAATTAAACTCAAAAAGAGGCCTCTAGTTTAGCAGAAGTTTTTTATTGTGTTCTTCAGTAAGCTCCTGTTTTTGAGCAATTGGGATGACGACTGTTACCCAACACCATCGGAACCAAGATTAAATAGGGTATGATGGAGGTTGGATAGATTTTCTCCTATACTTTCTCCCCAAGTATGACAATCGGGGAAAGCTGGAACGGTGGCACACCATAAATCATCCTCTTGCCAAACAATAACTTTAATATTCATCTTTAACTTTTTTTGTCCTTATACGTCGAAGTAATGATCGATATCAATTGGGAACCATTCCCCATCTAATACCTGTTCGAGGGAGAAAGGAGGCTCTAGAGGAATCGCGTCGCCAGTGACTGCTTTCGCTTGTATTAAAGTTTTCCGAGCGTTCGAGTAGGCTTTTTGAAAATAATCCCGTGCGTGGTTGGTGAGAGTAGTAGTTTCTAGCCACTCTCCTAGTTGAGTTCGGAAACTGGCGATTTCTCCTACCCAGTGACAGACGTTGCGTTCTCGCTCCCGTTCCGATTTGTGATAGGCTAACTTAAACAGGTGTTCGATAAGCCGGGTTAATAAACTCTCTACAGCCCGTCTGTCACTTTTCCCCATGCACTCCACTTCCTCGATCAGATTTTCCCAGTCCACGTCATCAAACTTTTTTAGCTTTAAAAGTTCGGCGGTTTTTGAAGCCCAGAGAACAAAATCCTGATCGTATAAGGCTTTCATTGATAAAGCTGTTTCTACTGCCATAGTTTCGTTCCAACTGATGATAAAACTATGTCTTTAGCTTAACTTTACTAGCGCAAACCTTTTAACTTTTTTGTCTTTTACTAAGCATTGTAACTCGATCTCATCAGACGTTATACAATGAATGTTGTCCCTCGATCGCATTGTCCCATGACTACCCCCTTCACTGCCGCAGAAATTGCCTCAGAAGGCATCAAACCCGAAGAATACGAAGAAATAGTCAAAAGACTGGGAAGACACCCCAACAAAGCCGAATTAGGAATGTTTGGCGTGATGTGGTCGGAACACTGCTGTTATAAAAACTCCCGGCCGCTGCTCAAACAATTCCCCACCACCGGCGAAAAAATTCTCGTCGGTCCGGGGGAAAATGCTGGAGTAGTGGATTTAGGCGATGGATTGCGATTAGCCTTTAAAATCGAGTCCCATAATCATCCTTCTGCGGTGGAACCCGTACAAGGTGCCGCTACTGGAGTCGGAGGCATCCTGCGGGATATTTTTACCATGGGGGCCCGTCCCATTGCTATCCTCAACTCCCTCCGTTTTGGTAACTTGGAAGATGCCCGCAATCGTCGCATTTTTGCCGGAGTCGTGGAAGGAATAAGTCATTATGGCAATAGTGTCGGCGTTGCCACGGTGGGCGGTGAGATATACTTTGATAATGCCTACAATGGCAATCCCCTCGTTAATGCCATGGCTTTAGGGCTAATGGAAACCGAGGAAATCGTCAAATCTGGGGCAAAAGGTCTAGGAAACCCAGTTTTATACGTTGGTTCTACCACCGGCCGCGACGGTATGGGAGGGGCGAGTTTTGCCAGCGCCGAATTAACCGATAAATCTATGGATGACCGGCCCGCGGTGCAAGTGGGCGACCCTTTTCTGGAAAAATCCCTGATAGAAGCTTGTTTAGAGGCATTTAAGACCGGCGCGGTGGTGGCGGCCCAGGATATGGGGGCTGCCGGGATCACCTGTTCTACCTCCGAGATGGCGGCCAAGGGAGGGGTGGGAATTGAATTAGATCTCGATAAAATCCCCGTCCGGGAAACCGGGATGGTCCCCTACGAATATCTGCTGTCGGAATCCCAAGAAAGAATGTTATTTGTGGCAGCATCGGGACGAGAAGGCGAATTAATCGAGATTTTCCATCGTTGGGGACTTCAGGCTGTGGTCGCTGGCCAGGTAATTGCAGAACCGATCGTCCGTATATTATTTAAAGGGGAAATTGCCGCCGAAATTCCTGCCACGGCCCTGGCGGATAATACTCCGATTTATCATCGGGAATTACTGGCAGAACCGCCAGAATACGCCCAAAAAGCTCAATTATGGCAAGATAGCACGATTCCTATTCCCGAATCCTATAACGAGATTTTATTAAAACTACTGGATAGTCCCTCGATTGCCTCAAAACGCTGGGTTTATCGTCAATATGATCATCAAGTCCAGAATAACACCGTTATTCTCCCCGGTGGAGCCGATGCGGCCGTGATTCGCGTGCGTCCTCTGGGTGCTAATCCCGCAAATTCTCGGCGAGGTGTAGCGGCGACTACAGATTGTAATCCGCGATACGTTTATCTTGATCCCTATAACGGAGCTAAGTTGGCCGTGGCGGAAGCGGCCAGAAACCTTAGCTGTGTTGGGGCTGACCCCATTGCTGTCACGGATAATCTCAATTTCGGAAGTCCAGAGAATTCAATCGGTTATTGGCAATTAGCCACTGCTTGTCAGGGTATTGCTGAAGCTTGTCGGGAAATGAATACACCGGTGACTGGGGGTAATGTCTCTTTGTACAACGAAACCGTTGATGCAGCTGGCAGCCCCCAGTCTATTTATCCGACTCCCGTGATTGGTATGGTGGGATTAGTGCCGGATATCGGGCAAATTTGCGGGCAAGGTTGGCAAAAAGCGGGGGATTTAATCTATCTTTTGGGTTTCTCCTTGCCAACTATCGGCGCATCGGAATATTTAGCCGTTATTCACGGTTTGGTGACGGGAAAACCGCCGGTAATTGATTTTGAATTAGAAAGAAAGGTACAAGCGGCCTGTCGTCGAGGAATCCGCGCCGGTTGGGTGAAATCTGCCCACGATTGCGCGGAGGGAGGTTTAGCCACTGCTCTGGCAGAATGCTGTATTAGTGGCCAATTAGGGGCGGAAATTGACCTTTCTTGGCAGCATCAGGGCCGTTTTGACGCGGTGTTATTCGGAGAATTAGCTAGTTGCATTATCGTCTCCGTTTCCTCCGAAAATCGGCAAGATTGGGAAGAATACCTAAAGACACAATTAGGAGACTATTGGCAAATAACTGGCAAAGTTAGCGAAAAAAGCGAGAATCTTCGGATTTTTGACCGGGATAAACAACCGGCGATCGATGTTAGTCTAGAAACTATACAGCAAGTTTGGTCAAAAGCGATCGAAAGAAGGCTTTAGGGAAGGAAACAGGAGTCGGTCGTCGGGAGTGAGGAAATGGGGAAATGGGGAAATGGGGAATTTCAGCTAAAACCCTAACACCCTAACACCCC
>NZ_JASJFE010000260.1:0-9286 GCF_030067735.1 Microcystis sp. M53598_WE2
CCAACCTACGATTTAAGGCGGGTCGATTTTTTTTTGAGCCGTAGAAACCCAACCCAATTATTTAAAAGTGTTGGGTTTCACTATCGTTCAACCCAACCTACGATTTAAGGCGGGTCGATTTTTTTTTGAGCCGTAGAAACCCAACCCAATTATTTAAAAGTGTTGGGTTTCACTATCGTTCAACCCAACCTACGATCTGAAATTAAATAATATTGTGGCGCTCCTAACGCACCCTACCTACTCATTCCCCCGTACTTTTTGCCGCAAACCCTATTTAGAGCCGTTTTTTTCAGTGAAAACAGGGAAATTTTCCGTAAATTCCCCCACCCCTAACACCTGATACTCAATCCAGTTATTAAAGACTGATTATTTATTCCCCCTTTTGCCTCTTGCCTGACTGGGAGTCACAAGTCTAAGCTAAGAATAGCTTGCCAACCCGTCCCGACCACCGGATAACTGATAGAATGAATGATTCTAACGCTAATTCTCCCGCTCAATCCTCAGAAGAGACAATAGATGAAACCAATTGGGTGGACATGGGGGAAGAGGAGAAACCCCTAGATAAACCCACTGCCAAACCTATCCAACCATCTCCTCTCAAGTCTATCGCTACCCTGATCACGGTGGAGACGGCTTTTTTGGCCAGTGCTACCAGTTTAATCTGGTTAATTGACTATTATTTTCCCCTCGGACCGTTATTAAGGGTTTTCTTCCCGATTCCTATCGCTTTAGCCTATTTACGTTGGGGCGCTCGTTGTGCTTCCATGACAGCATTAGTTTCCAGTTTACTTTTGTCGGTGTTAATGGGACCGACTCGCAGTATCGTCTTTTTGATTCCCCACGGCTTGATGGGGTTACAATTGGGGCTATGCTGGCGCCGGGGTGCGCGCTGGGAATTTTCTATCTTGACTGGGGGACTGTTGGGTGCTTTTGGTTTATTCTTTCGTTTTTGGCTGTTTTCAATTCTTTTAGGCGAAAATCTCTGGTTATATGTGATTACCCAAGCGACTAATTTTATTGATTGGATTTTCACCCAGTTAGGGATTCTCGCTAAACCGACGCTGCTGCAAGTGCAATCGATAGCAGTTGTGGGCATATTTGTCAATAGTTTATTATACTTATTTGCCGTGCATTTAGTGGCGTTATTAGTTCTTGATCGCCTCGGTAATCCGATTTCTCGTCCGCCCAAATGGGTGCAGGTCATACTAGATTATGAGTGATTATTTAGCGCTTTATCGTCAGTATCTCCAGTCAATTAATCCGGCACTGGATGGAGAGTTTTTAATCGCAGAAAATCTATCTACTAATTGGGATGAACCAGAAACGGCTTTAGATTTTCATAACTGTGCGGTGATGGCTTTAATTGAAGCGGAAAATTCCCCAATGCGATCGATGTATGTGGAGATGGCTTTTCAATCTCTGCAAAGAGTCCTAGAAATGGCGGTTTATCCCCTTGCTACTGCCCATTTAGCTCTAGTTTATTATCTAGTAGGCGATCGAGATTTAGCGGCACAAAATGCTTTTAATGCTTTAGTCCAAGTGCTATCATCGGTGAATGCTAATTATCCCCCGGGGTTAATTTATTATTTTCCTGCCCATAACCGACAGGAGTTATTAAGGGATTTATTGGAAACCGCTAATTATAGCGAGCAGACCTTGTTTTTATCTACAGAAATATTATATCGCTCATCCCTGGCTTTTTATAATCAAAATGGGGTAAGATTTCTGGAATTAGCTAATCATGTTAACCCCAATTCTTGTCATCTCAATCGTCAATTAGGTATCGCCAAATTAATTAATCAACAGCTAGAAGGTTTATTTAATCTCCATCGCGCCGTTAATCTCGATCCGGAAGATGCTGACAATTTGCAAGCTCTTTATTTAGCCTATCGGGGATTAGGACAACAACAATTAGCTAATTTTTGGTTAGAAACAGCGAAAGTAACGGGGAAAAGTTGGACAAATTTAGATATAAATCAGCCCTTTACCTATCTCGATTTTGATCGGGATATTACCCTAGCTGTAGAAGCAAGTTTTCGCAGTTTTGTCACGGGAGTTTTACTCGCCCAAGGGGATTGGTTTGAAGCAGAAATGGAATTTTGGCGCCATAGTATTAGGGAAGGAATGACGGTTATTGATGTGGGGGCAAATGCCGGAGTTTATACTTTTAGTGCCGCTCATCGAGTCGGAAAAACGGGAAAAGTTATCGCTATCGAACCTTTTTCCCAATGTATCCAGTTGCTAGAAGAAACCTGTCGGGTTAATCAATTTTCTTGGGTTTATCCCTGTCGAGGAGCAGCCAGTAATCAAGGGGGAAATGTTTATTTATCCCTGTATCAAGCTAGTGAATTAAATGAAGTCGTTACCGATGCAGCCCAATTAAAGTCAGACAATTACGAACCAGTTCCCTGTTTTACCCTCGATAGTTTAATTGATACCTATCAGTTAGAAAGGGTGGATTTACTCAAAATTGATGCGGAAGGCCACGAAGTACCGGTTTTAGAAGGTAGTCAACTTTTAATTGAGCGTTTTGCCCCGATTATTCTCTACGAAAATATTGCCGCTAATCAAGGCAGTAATTTAGCTGTGGCCCGATGGTTAGAGGGGAAAGGTTATCGACTATACCGTTATCGTCCCTACCTGCAAGAATTGCTAGAAATCGAGTCAGAAGCCGATTTACAGGGAATTTTGAACGTTATCGCCTTGCCTGAACGGGAATTAAGGGATTAAGGAAACCGTCAATCCGGTCATCTCATGAATAATCCTAGCTGGACTAGCGGGTTAATTAATTCTTTAGAAAGCCAAAAGGAGATAAAAAGAAAATTTTAGCCTAAAAAGTCAGCTATATAGCTTTTTAGGTCTATTTTATTGCCTATCATTGCTCCTGACTCCTGAATTCTAGCTATTGACTCCTTTCTTGCCCCGAAAAATTTATCTTGGTCAGGGGATCATCGTCTTGTCAGAGAGTGACCGAGTGAGTTATAGTCGTCTATAAGACTCGATTAAAGCATTTCTTAAAAGAATCGTGGTTTTTGGAAAATCGAAAAGTGCGCTATTTTCCCTTCCACAGAAACCCGTTGCCGAGGGGAGTAACTCAAAAACTCCTTTTTTCCTAGATTCTGATAGACAGAACCGGCGGAAACGGATAAAAAATGCTGTTATCGAGCAAGACTCAGGGATTAATTGAAAATCTCGTCTCCTGGCTGTGCTTACCTAATTGTGGGTCAAGCCGGCAGTTGCCAAACAGACTTAACAACTGAAACCAAGACTCAGTTCCCACGTCTGAGAGGCAGATGAACATCAAGATGAGGCTTTAACGATGCGGACTCATCTTCTTAGAACTTTCTTAACAAGACCAGATTTCCAGAAGTAGCCTCAAAGCATAGACAAATAGCCCATGGTCCGTCGCTTTTGAAACCGAAAGATTGAGGAAATTGAATGCCAAAACAAATAATCATAGCCGAACAACACCATATAGCGGCTGTTTTTTGGGAAGATCAAATTCAGGAATTAGTTGTAGCCACAGGTAATCAGCAGGTGGCCGACATCTATCTAGGATTAGTAGAAAATGTCATCCCCGGGATAGATGCAGCCTTCGTCAATATTGGCGATGCGGAACGCAATGGCTTTATCCATGTCACCGACCTGGGTCCCTTAAGACTGAAAAAAACCGCCGGTGCTATCACGGAATTACTGGCCCCCCAGCAAAAAGTGCTGGTACAGGTAATGAAGGAACCCACTGGCAACAAGGGACCGCGGCTAACGGGAAATGTCACTCTCCCTGGTCGTTATCTGGTATTGATGCCCAATGGTCGCGGGGTGAATCTTTCCCGTCGCATCCGCAGTGAAGACGAGCGCTCCCGTTTACGAGCTTTAGCGATTTTGGTCAAACCGGCGGGGATGGGGTTGCTGGTACGCACCGAGGCCGAAGGCAAAGCGGAAGAGGCGATTATCGAGGATTTGGAATTTCTGCAAAAACAGTGGGAGAGCATCCAACAGATGGCCGTCAGCACCAGGGCCCCGGCCCTGCTTAACCGCGATGATGACTTTATTCAAAGGGTTTTGCGGGATATGTACAGTGCCGATGTCAATCGCATTGTTGTGGATAACCCGGTGGCGGTAAAACGAGTTAAACAGCAATTGACGAACTGGGGCGGCGGCAAAGCTCTCGAAGGGGTTTATATCGACTCCCATCGGGAAACCCAGCCAATTCTCGACTATTTCCGGGTTAACGCTGCCATTCGCGAGGCCCTCAAACCCCGGGTTGATTTACCCTCCGGCGGCTACATTATCATCGAACCGACGGAAGCTTTAACGGTAATTGATGTTAACTCCGGTTCCTTTACCCGTTCGGCCACGGCCCGAGAAACCGTACTCTGGACTAATAGCGAGGCCGCCACAGAAATCGCCCGACAACTGCGCTTGAGAAATATCGGCGGTGTGGTGGTGGTGGACTTCATCGATATGGATTCCCGTCGCGACCAGTTGAAACTGCTGGAATTGTTTAATAAGGCCCTGAAAAGCGATAAGGCCCGGCCCCAGATTGCCCAATTATCGGAATTGGGGTTAGTGGAATTAACTCGTAAGCGTCAGGGGAAAAACATTTATGAATTATTCGGCAAAACCTGTGACCATTGCGGCGGACTGGGCCATTTAGCCCATCTACCCGGAGAAGGCAACGCCATCGCCTTAGAAACCCCCACCCTTAGCCGCGCGGAAAAAGAAACCTTTGTCGTTGCCCCAATTAATACAAAAGTTCTACCAGATAAGAGCGCTCCTAGCGTTGCGGCGGCCGAACCCTATCTAGAAGTTTTCTCCGAATTTGAGGCCGAAGAAAACGCCCAAGAGATAGATCTTTCCTTCCATCCCAACTATCAAGAACAGGTTAATAATTCTCGCCGTCGCCGCCGTCGTCGTCCCTCGGAACTGTTACTAAAAGAGGAACGGGGCGAAAAAGCCTCTACTAACGGTGTTAACAACGAAATCGAGCCGGAATCAGAACCCCAACGCTTTGAGGAAAAACGAGAACGCCCCGCCCGTCTCTCGAAACGGGGAGAAGATGCCAGCGCCGCCAAAAATATCCCCGTCAGCGAACGGGAGCGGGTTTCCGTGGAAATGACCCCGGTAGAACAGGAAGTTTATTCTTTAATGGGCATTTCTCCCCTGATTCTGGTGGATAAGGAGTTTAAAGACCCGAAATCGGTGATTGTTTCCGTGAAACTGGCAGGGGAAAGAGAAGCGGAAAACCCAGAAATGCCTGTTACTCCTGAAATATCCTTGACTCCTACCCTAGAAGTCGAGGACACCCCGGTAGAAGCGACGGAAACCGGCGAGGAAGCCGAAAATCGTTCCTTGGTGCGCCGTCGTCGTCGTTCCACCACTAGCGAAGTTAGTCAGGAAATCAACCAAGAAGCTAGTCCACCAGTGACTTTTACGCCCGAACCGATTACGACCGAAACTCCAGTTTTTCTGGGCGAAGTCATTCCTTTAGAGACCCCGGTGAGCGCCGAGGTGACAGAGGAGCCACAACTAGAGGCTGAAACCGCGGTGCTGCGTCGTCGTCGTCGTCGTTCCTCCGCCACTGTCGATGAGTCATGAGCGCAGAACCCTTAATTGCCGGTGTCGATGAGGTGGGGCGCGGGGCTTTATTTGGCCCCGTGGTGGCGGCGGTAGTGGTCACTGTCCCCTCTGGTTTTGCACGGCTGTGGGAGTTGGGGGTGAAGGATAGTAAGCAACTTAGCCCCCAAAAACGGCAAAAGTTGAGCCGGCAAATACAACGGGATTTTGTTTGTCGCATCGGTTATGCTACGGTGAAAGAGATCGATCGCTTGAATATTTTTCATGCCTCCCTACTGGCGATGAGCAGAGCTATCGGGAAATTACCCCTTTCCCCCAGTCTCTGCTGGGTCGATGGCAAGCACATTATTAAAGATTTGTCAATCCCCCAAAAGGCGGTAATTCAGGGAGATCAACAATCCCCGGTAATTGCGGCGGCTAGTATCGTGGCCAAAGTCTGGCGCGATGACTTAATTACTCGTTGGCACAGACGCTATCCCGATTATGGACTCGCTCGTCACAAGGGTTATGGCACTGCTCAACACCTAGAAGCGATTGGCAACTATGGACTTACTTCTCAGCACCGGCTCTCTTTTAGTCCCTGCCAACCGCGGTTGGAGCATGACTGCCGAACAATTTGCCCAAGGGTTATCGAAATTTCTTGACCGATAGCCAAAAAATTCCCCTTTTTACCAGAAATAAAAAGGGGAGAAGATATTAGATAGCTTTACGATTCAGCCATCCATTCCGTATGGAAAAACTCACCTCTGGGTTTATCGGTACGTTCATAGGTATGAGCGCCAAAATAATCCCGTTGTGCTTGGGTGAGATTTTGCGGTAAATTGGCCCGACGATAACTATCAAAATAGTCCAAAGAAGAACTAAAAGCCGGGACAGGAATTCCCAACTTATTAGCCAAGACTAACACCTCACGCCAGGCTTCTTGGCGATCGAGGATACTTTGCTTAAATTCCGGTGCTAACAACAAATTCGGCAAGCCCGGATTTTCCGCAAAAGCTTTGCGAATTTTATCCAAGAAACCGGCCCGAATAATACAGCCGCCCTTCCAGATCCGGGCCGATTCCGGCAGACTGATATTATAGTTAAACTCCTGAGAAGCTTTAGCGATTAAGGCCATACCCTGGGCATAGGAACACATTTTCGAGCAGTAAAGGGCATCACCCACCTTATTCACAAATAGTGCCGCATCCCCCGGATAGGTTTCCCCAGGTCCGGGTAACTCTTTGGCGGCTGCCACCCGTTCATCCTTATAAGCGGACATCACGCGAGCATTAACCGCAGCATAAATAGTCGGAATTGACACCCCCAACTCCAAGGAACTTAACACGGTCCAGCGTCCGGTTCCCTTTTGTCCCGCCGAATCCAAGATTAAATCTACCAAATGATGACCGGTTTCTGGGTCAACATACTTAAAGATATCGGCGGTAATTTCAATTAAATAAGAATTAAGCTCATCGGTGCGATTCCACTCGGCGAAAGTTTCATGTAACTGCTGATTGCTTAGTCCTAGACCATTTTTCAGCACATCGTAGGCTTCAGCAATTAACTGCATATCGCCGTACTCGATGCCATTGTGAACCATTTTCACATAATGGCCCGCACCCCCGGGTCCCACGTAGGTGACACAGGGACCATCATCGACTTGGGCGGCAATTTTGGTTAAAATCGGCTCTAATTCCCGATAGGCGAACTCTGTACCCCCCGGCATCAGGGAAGGACCGTGCAGAGCACCTTCTTCGCCACCACTGACCCCCATACCGACAAAACCGAGTTTAGTGGTCGATTCTAGGTCGCGGGTGCGTCTTTCTGTGTCCTCGTAGAGGGAGTTACCGCCATCGATAATCATATCTCCTTCTTCGAGAAGGGGTTTTAATTGTTCAATCACGGCATCCACCGGCGGGCCAGCTTTTACCATGACCAGAATTTTGCGGGGACGCTCTAAAATTTGGACGAATTCTTCTAAACTATAGGCCGCCTTGACATCCTTGCCGACGGCGCGAGTTTCCATAAATTCTTTAGTTTTGCTGGCGGTGCGATTGTAAACAGCTATAGGAAAACCCCGACTCTCCACATTGAGAGCGAGATTTTCTCCCATGACAGCTAGTCCGATAACACCGAAGGTACGTTTAGTCATAGAAATTCAGTCTCGGCTGATGCGTTCTTCTTCCCCTTTTAGCGCCTACTTTCCCTAAGATAGCTAAACTTTCCCTATTTCTTAAGCCTTGACTAATCAGTGATCAGTGATCAGTAATCAGTAATCAGTAATCAGTGATCAGATTTGGGTTTTCAGTGAGCAGCATTAAGTGAGGAGTGTTACAGCGTTTCTCCTCAAGATGAAGTGTAACCTAATTTGGTATCATCCCCGAACGACTGGCTACTGTTGCCTGTTCCCTAAAACCAGAGACTTCCTACCTCACCATTAAGATAACTGCTATAAATGGCATTCACTGATGACTGAAAAACCCCCAAGCGCAGAAAAATTAATGGTAATGTTAAATTAAATTAAGAAAATCCTCATTCTTCTTATATGCAGTTAACTTGGCTTGATAGTAATTCTTGGTTAATCGAAATCGGGGGAAAACGCCTGCTTCTCGACCCTTGGTTGGTAGGTTCCCTGACTTTTGGTAATTTAACTTGGCTATTTGAGGGCAAAAAAACCGCTAATCATGCCATTCCCCAAAATATCGATCTGATTCTTCTCTCCCAAGGTTTGGAAGATCACGCTCATCCTCCCACTTTACAGGTACTCGATCGCCAAATTCCCGTGGTAGCTTCTCCTAATGCCGAAAAAGTGGTTCGAGCGCTCAATTATACCCATCGCATCCCTTTAAACCACGGCTCTAGTTATATCTTTGACAATGCGATCGAAATTACTGCTGTCCCCGGTTCTCCAGTCGGGCCGACTCTGGTGGAAAATGGTTATGTTATCAAGGAATTAGCGACAAATCAGAGTATCTACTACGAACCCCACGGTTATCATTCTCCTAGCCTCGATTCTCTGGGTAAAATCTCCGTGATTATCACTCCTTTGATTGACTTAAAAATACCTTTCCTCGGACCGGTAATCAAAGGACAAGAAAGCGCCTTGGCAGTCTGTCAACGCTTGCAGCCCGAATATATTATTTCTACGGCTGCCGGTGGTGATATCGAGTTTAAAGGTTTATTGATGGCGGTGTTAAGTGCGGAGGGTAGTCCCGAATCTTTTCAAGAATTATTAACATCCCATGCCTTACCGACAAAGGTAATCGATCCTCGTCCTTGGCAACCTTTTACAGTGGAATTAGGCGAATGCGTCCCTGGTTTGAGCTAATCTAAGTTAAGGGAAGAATAGAAAAAAGTCAAAACTTTCTTCCCGATTTTTATCTAAAAAAGTAGAATTTTTGTTATATCTTTGCTGGCTACAGATAACATTAATTGTTTGAAAAAACTGGCTCTCTTGAATATTGGATGTAAAATGGGTAAAACCCCACACCCCACACCCCACACCCCACACCCTGCCCCCAGGAAAAACTTTTTCAGCAAACCCTAATTAAAAGTGGCTCTTCTCTGCTAAATTTTCTATGAATCAGTTGCCCTTATTTTCTCAATCAAAATCAGTGCGAGACTTTTATCAACCTGATGCCGAAATAATTCTTTATCAAGGAGATAGCAATAATTTTATCAAGACTATACCAGATAATTCTGTGAGCTTGATTATTACTTCTCCTCC
>NZ_JASJFE010000323.1:0-1046 GCF_030067735.1 Microcystis sp. M53598_WE2
CCCCGATAACCCCAAAATTTATAAAAAAGGGAAGTTAGCAAAGAGAATGAAAAAGGAAAAGAGATATAATAACGTTGATTTAAGTAGTAGACAAAAGGGGGACGATAAGTGTATAAACCCTCTTGCCAAAGACGAGTAACCCAAGCTTCTGCGCGCTCAACTAAGTCAAATCGCCATGGACCATTACTTAGCTGACGAGCTAGTAAAGCTTTCAGCGCTCCATCGCCATTAAAAAAAACATCCTTGGGAACTGAAATACATAGATATAGGGAATAAAAGCAACCGGCGGCAATTACTACCCAAGATAAAAACTCCGTGCCAATTATCATAAAAGTCGGTTTTTATTCAAAAAATTTTTATCAATTTTTCATCCCTACTCAGCCTCAGCAAAAACTTGCCGAACTGCTTGGGCCACTCGCTCAATTTGCTCGTCCGTGAGAGCTAAACCGCTAGGCAGATAAAAACCCCTGCGCGCCAGTCTTTCAGCCACGGGACAGGAAATATTTTGCAATAATCCCATTTTGTGAAATACCGGTTGTTCGTGCATACACCAGAAAAAAGGACGCGTACCAATCTGATGTTCTTTGAGGCGTTTCATCGCTTCCGTAGCATCAAAGTTAACCTCATCTTTGAGAACAATACCATAAACCCAATAAATATTTTCGGCATAATCAGTTTGAGGTAGAGGCAATTCTAGACAGGGGATATTTTGCAATAATTCCCTGTAGCGTCTGCCCATTTTTCTCTTGCGCTGGACAAAAGTTTCTAGCTGTTCTAATTGTGCTAAACCCACTGCCGCTTGCAGATTAGTCATCCTCAGATTCCAGCCCAGTTCTTCGTGAATAAAACGTCGTTGGGGCTGAAAATATAAATTTCTCAGGGAACGACAACGCTCAAAAATATCCTCTTGGTTGGTGACAATCATGCCCCCTTCCCCAGTGGTAATATGTTTGTTGGAATAGAAACTAAAGATACTGATATCACCGAAACTACCACAGGGTTTACCTTGATAGGTTTGACCGTGCATTTCCGCCGCATCTTCAATA
>NZ_JASJFE010000157.1:0-5963 GCF_030067735.1 Microcystis sp. M53598_WE2
AAATTAGGTAGTTGACCACCTGAAAATCGATAAAACCCCACACCCCACACCCCACACCCCACACCCTGCCACCACCGAAAAGCTTTTTCAGCAAACCCTAAATATCTGTAGAGACGTGGTTAACTGCGTCTCTATTTCAATTACCGATAACTAATCACTGTTAAACTAATCACTGTTCACGCTCTGGACAGTGAAAAAATGCAGATCCGAAGAAAACACCCCAATCCTGCCGTCAAAGTTGAGAGTTTGAGTTATGTGGTGAAAGTGCCAGAGGCACAACCGCAAAATATTTTAGAAGAAATCGTTTGGCATAAGGAGATAGAAGTCGATAAATTGCGCGAACGGTTGCCTTTATTGGAATTACGCCAAAAAATAGCCAATACTGCGCCACCTTGCGACTTTTTAGCCGCCTTAAAACAGGGTAAAACCCAACCCGCTTTGATTGCCGAAGTGAAAAAAGCTTCCCCTAGCAAGGGAGTCATCCGCGAAGATTTTGATCCTGTAGCGATCGCCCGTACCTATGAACAGGGAGGGGCCACTTGTTTATCGGTCCTAACCGATAGTAAGTTTTTTCAAGGTAGTTACGAAAATCTTACCCTCGTCCGGCAAGCGGTATCTTTACCCCTATTATGCAAGGAATTTATCCTTTATCCCTATCAAATCTACTACGCTCGCTCTAAAGGAGCCGATGCTGTCCTTTTAATTGCCGCTATTTTAAGCGATCAAGACTTAGCATATTTTGTCAAAATTGTCAAGGGTTTAGGGATGACAGCTTTGGTAGAGGTGCATAGTCTGGCTGAATTCGATCGAGTGTTAGCCATTGAGGGAATCGAACTAATCGGCATTAATAACCGCAATTTAGAGACATTTACAGTCGATTTAGACAATACTCGCCAATTACTAGAAGCCAGGGGCGAACAGGTGCGAGAAAAAGGTATTCTGATCGTCAGCGAATCGGGATTACACACAGCAACAGATCTGGCGAAAGTGAAGCAAGCGGGAGCAAATGCGGTTCTAATTGGCGAATCTTTGGTAAAACTGCCCGATCCTGCCCTCGGTATCCAAAAACTCTTTGAAAATCTCGGTTAGGGGTTTTTCAGTCATCAGTTATCAGTTATGGTTCTTCGGTTTGTGCTATGCAATGGACGGGGTTATAAGGGATGAAACCCTTATAGAGAAAGACATTTGGCGATTTTTGTCAATTGTTTTCGCTCTAGAAGAAACTAATCAATGGAACTCTTGCCAGATAAAGATTTAGTCGATTTATGCCACCCTATCGAACCATAGCAAGTTCAGTGATCAGTAAACAGTAAACAGTAAACAGTAAACAGTAATCAGTGAACTGAAAACTCACATCTGATAACTGATAACTGCTAACTGATCACTGATAACTGACAAGGCTATCTGCCGGGATATAATCAGAGTTTGCCGAATCTTAAATCATCCCCTCAGAATTGATGCGATCGAGATTTGGTTTTTTATCTTTTTGAATATAGCCCAACGAGAGAGGACGAACCATGGAAAATAAAAATATGTTGATGATTCCCGGCCCGACACCAGTGCCGGAAGCGGTATTATTGGCTATGGCTAAAGCACCTATAGGTCATCGGACGGGTGCTTTTAGCAAGGTAATCGCCGAATTAACCGAAAATCTCAAATGGTTGCATCAAACCAGTGGCGATGTCTTAATGCTAACTGCTTCGGGAACCGGTGCCATGGAAGCGGGAATTATTAATTTTCTTAGCCCCGGCGATCGAGTTTTGGTGGGGGATAATGGTAAATTTGGGGAACGTTGGGCGAAAGTGGCGAAAGCATACGGCTTAAATGTGGATGTCATTAAGGCAGAATGGGGTAAACCCCTAGATCCAGAGGCATTTACCGCTAAACTGACCGAAGACAAGGAAAAAGCCATCAAAGCGGTAATTATCACCCATTCGGAAACTTCCACCGGGGTTCTCAATGACTTGGAAAGCATTAACAAAGCGGTAAAAGACCACGGGGAAGCTTTAATCATCGTCGATGCCGTCACCAGTTTAGGAGCTTATCATATTCCCATCGATGAATGGGGTTTAGATGTGGTCGGTTCTGGTTCCCAGAAAGGTTATATGATTCCTCCCGGTTTAGGTTTTGTTTCCGTAAGTCAAAAAGCTTGGAAAGCCTACGAAACCGCCAAACTGCCCCGTTTTTATCTAGATTTGGGCAAATACAAAAAAGCCACCGATGAGGATAGTTCCCCCTTTACCCCTCCAGTTAACCTGATGTACGGTTTACAAGCTTCTCTGCAAATGATGAGAAGGGAGGGATTAGCGGCAATTTTCGCCCGTCACCAACGCTTAACGAAGATGACGCGGGCCGGTATGCGCGCCCTGGATTTGCCCCTCTACGCGGCGGATTCTTGGGCTTCCACGGCGATTACTGCGGTGGCCCCCACTCTGGTAGATGCGGAAAAAATTCGTTCGACTCTCAATAAAAAGTTCGACATCGCTGTGGCTGGTGGTCAGGATCACCTCAAGGGTAAAATCTTCCGTATCGGTCATTTAGGTTTTGCTAGTGAGAGGGATATCCTCACGGTTATCGCTGCCATTGAAGCGACTTTAATCGAGCTAGGTGTCGAAGGTGTCACCCCTGGCGCCGGTGTGGCTGCGGCGGCCTCGGTGATGGTGCAGGGTTAATCTTGGGTTGGCTTTTCCCCTTCTCCCCAAAGAGGGGGATTTTGGCTGGAAGATATAGTTTATACCAAAATAGTATGATTAACTTCCAATCCAACTTTAAAAACCCGGTTATGGATTGTTTCCCCCGCTCGGCACTCCCTCACTCTCCTATATCTTTTAAACAGGATTTAGTCTGACTTGATTGCGGGCCGATTTGGGGCAAATGCAAAGCCGGATCCTGCGCTGTCCAACCGACGGGAGTATCTAAGCGCACCTCAAAATGAAGATGGGGGGGAATAATATCCGGTTGTCCCGTGGTGCCAACCGCACCGATAACGTCTCCTGCTCGTACCCGTTGGTCAATTCTGACTGTAACCCTGCTTAAATGGGCATAACGGGTCTGCCGGCGACCTAAATGATTAATTACTACCAAATTACCATAGGCCCCCTCCTGACCCACATAAATCACTAGACCATCCTCGGCGGCTAGAACGGGTGTACCAATATTTGCGAGCAGATCAACACCACTATGAAAGAGATTTTTCTGTTCCGTGGGGCTTTTTTGCCAACCGTAGGCTAATCCGACAGTGCTGGCCAAGGGTAAGGGATAAGAACTTAATCCAGTATAATCCGAGCGCTTGCCGGCGGCGGACCAATTGGTGCCGGGGATAAAAACTATTGTCGGCCGGCGACCACAACCGTTAAGCTCAAAGAGTATATCGGCACGAATACCATAGGCCGCTTCTAAATCGCGCCAAGTGGAACCCCGGGGTGCTTCGATGCGAATGCCGTTCATCGGGGGAATGAAGATTTCTTTCCCCACCGGGGCCAAACCATTTTTGAGAATAGTCGGATTGAGTTTAATTATCGTTGCGGGGATAAGAGCGTATTTTTCGGCGATGGAGGCGATCGTTTCTCCCGCTTGGATTTTATGGCGTTGTAACCTTGATAAAATCGGTAGGGGACAAACATTATCAGACCCTTGGGCAAAAATTAATTTTTGATTTAAGCCCAAAAAACCTAGACAAAAAAACAAAATTGTGCTAGTGAAACTTAGCCAAATTTTCTCACGTTTGATTCTCCGACCCATGACCATAAAAAAAGCGATTTCTTAATTACAAAACCCGGAGAATACTGGGAATACTGTCAATAGCTTCTAAAGACTCTATTGCCGCTAAAGCGTTGCGGAAATTGCCCTCGCGCACATCGTGGGTGACAACGACAATTTCGGCTAAATCACCTCTAATACCAATTTGTACCACGGATTCTAGACTAACCCCATGGTCGCCGAAAGCCATACCTAAATGACCGATTACCCCCGGCACATCGCGACAGAGAAAACGGGCATAAAAACGGGTCGATAACGACTCCATCGGGGCGATTTGACAATAATGCTGGTGAATACAGCTTAAAAGCGGGTCAAGTTCCTTGGTTTTGCCACTACTTTTTAAAATTCCGACGATATTCATCACATCCGATACTACCGCGCTGGCCGTCGGTCCGCCACCGGCACCCGGTCCATAAAACATCACTTGTCCCAAGGGTTCCCCCTCGACCAGAATAGCGTTATAGACTCCGTTAGCATTAGCGAGGGGATGGGTTTTCGGTACTAGGGTCGGATGAACCCGCAACTCTAGGGTATCGGAATCTTCCTTAACCGTATCTTTTGCGATCGCTAATAATTTAATCACAAATCCCAGTCTATCAGCGTAGGCGATATCGACGGCGCTAACTTGTCGGATACCTTCACAGTAAACATCTTCCCGTTTTACCCGACCTCCAAAACCCAAAGAAGCTAAAATGGCAATTTTATCGGCCGCATCGAATCCATCCACGTCCGCAGTGGGGTCCGCTTCTGCATAGCCTAATTCCTGAGCTTTGGCCAGAACTTCACTAAAATCTGCCCCTTTTTGGCTCATTTCCGTGAGAATATAGTTAGTTGTGCCGTTGACAATTCCCATGATGCTGCTGATGCGATTAGCGCCGAGGGATTGTTTTAAGGGTTTAATGACGGGAATTCCACCACCCACGGCCGCTTCTAGGAGGACATAAACCCCCTTTTCGTTGGCCTTGGCGTAGATTTCATCGCCAAAACGGGCAATGACCGCTTTATTTGCCGTAACAACGTGCTTTCCCGATGCGATTGCCTTGAGAATTAAAGAGCGCGCCGGTTCCAAACCCCCCAATAATTCGACAATAATATCAATTTCGGGGTCAGTAACGATCGATTCTAGGTCAGTGGTCAACAGCTGGGGAGAAAGCTCGATTTCTCTCGGTTTATCTAGGGATCTAACTCCCACTCGTCCAATGGTAATCTCTTTGAGTACGGGATGACGACCAAAAGGATCGAGGAGGATTTTCGCTGTTCCCGTCCCCACAACCCCGAAACCGAGTAAACCAATCTTAAAGGTCACGCTTTTATCTCCTGCTAGTCCGACGCAAAAAATACTAATGGCCAAGCTGTCGCCATTGTCGATTTTATCATTACAAGGTCTTTGTCTGTGGGGTTTTCTTTTGCTTCTGTTCAGGAACTGAGGATGATCAATGTGCAGTATTTTTGTATTAAAATCAAGCTAATCTCGATCGCATTTAAACGCTTACCCTGTAATTGTGATTGATTTTATTGACCGATCTAGATATTCGGCAATGTGAGTAACATTTTTGATCATAACTCTAATTTATGATGACAATAATTCTCTATCTAGTTGATATTTTTGAACAAATCAATCGACTCTCTTTGAGCAAAGAGCTATGTTAGCATGATTAGTTAGGGTAATTTGGCTCAACTGCACGAGCAACTAAGCTACCCAGCCCCAATTACCATACCAAAGAAATAGAATTGATAAAAAATAGGTAAACAAAAATAACAGAAATCCATAAAAATAACGATTTTTTCGGCTCCAATATCCAAGGATAATAAATATTGGAAATATTGTCATCATATACCTCATCATTGATTGTGTTGTTCCTGTACTTAAAGGTAAAAAAATGCTCAGAAAGGCAAAAATCAATAGGGAAATATTGAGAGGCTTTTTAATGATAGAGAATAGCAAGATACCTAAAAAAAAGGAGCTGAAAAAAGTATCTAGGAATCTCACTGCATTATTGGCATCTTTGGGAAACATAAAATTGATATTCTTCCAGTAGTTGATTAAAGTAATTAAAGGAAATACTCTCTCATTTCTAGCCCACAGATCCTGAATTTTAACAAATGCCAAAGGTTCGTTGAATTTCCAAGCTAAAAATACCATATAAGCGATTAACCCACAGGGTATTAATAGGAGGAAAATACTTTCTCTCTTGGGCAGTTCT
>NZ_JASJFE010000116.1:0-4399 GCF_030067735.1 Microcystis sp. M53598_WE2
GGAACCGATCCACGAAAGCTTGCTGTTTTTCTAGTTCTTTTTGCTGACGTTCGTAGGCACTTAACTGAGTAGATTGTTGTTCGTATTTTTGCTGTAGGTAGGCAGAATAATTACCTAAATAAGTGGTAGAAACTCCCCTTTCAGTTTCGACAATTTTGGTACAGAGACGATCGAGAAATTCCCGGTCGTGGGAAACTATGACCATGGGAGTAGTTAAATCCTTGAGGAATTTTTCTAACCATTCAATGGTTTCTAAGTCTAAATGGTTAGTCGGTTCATCGAGGAGTAAAATATCGGGAGTTTGCAGGAGAATTTTACCTAAACTCATCCGCATTTGCCAACCACCACTAAAGGAACTTACCAAGCGATCGCCGTCATCAATAGTAAAGCCCATTTCTGGTAAAATTTTCTCGATGCGCGCTTCTAATCCGTAACCATCTAACGCTTCAAATTGTCTTTGTAGGCGATCCAATTGATGAATTAAGCGATCTAATTCTTCGGGATCAGCTTTTTCCATGCGCTGGGGAATTTCTATTAGTTGATGGTGGACTTGATTCGCTTCTTGAAACACCGTCCAAAATTCCTCCCGTACCGTCCGACGGGGATCCACTTCAAATTCTTGGGTAAGATAGCCGATATGGAGACTGGTAGGACGGATGATCTCCCCGGCGGTGGGTTCCACTTCCCCCATAATAATTTTCAGCTGGGTGGATTTTCCGGCCCCATTGACTCCCACCAACCCGATGCGATCGCCAGTTTTTACTTCCCAAGTGACATCTTTTAACACTTCTCCCGTCGGGTAAATCTTACTAATTCTCTCTAGTCGTAGCATCGCTGATTTTTCTCCAGTCCTAGGCAGTTGAGGCAGTCCGCCTCTATTGTAACATTTAGTTAAGCTTTATCTGGTCTTGGTCAAGTTTTCTCGATTGAGCCACCCGACAGTATTTTTGATCTGAAAGAGATAATAATGTTTAATCCCTACCCCATAAAAAAAGAAACGGCTAGTTTAATCACCAGAGATGGAATTAGTTTAGTTGCCGATATTTATCGTCCCGATAGTAGGGAATCTTTGCCCATTTTACTAATGCGACAACCCTACGGAAAAGCGATCGCTTCTACGGTGGTTTATGCCCATCCTAGCTGGTATGCACGTCAGGGTTATATTGTGGTAATTCAGGATGTCCGGGGACGGGGAAACTCGACGGGAAATTTTAATTTATTTGCCCATGAAATTAGGGACGGATTAGAAACCATTGAATGGGTTTTAACTATTCCTAATAATACGGGTGTGGTGGGAATGTATGGTTTTTCCTATCAGGGAATGACTCAATTATACGCCGCTACTAATGGTCATGCTGCTTTAAAAACTATTTGCCCAGCAATGATCGCTCACGATTTATATCGAGATTGGGGCTATGAAAATGAAGCATTTAATTTACAATATAATCTCGCTTGGGCAATACAATTAGCGGCGGAAACAGCTAGATTAAAAGGGGACGAAACTGCCTATCAAAAACTCTGGGTAGCTTCCCGAAATTTACCCCTTTTTGATCCTATTGCTGCCTCTCCCCAAATTCTGCAAGATTTAGCCGCCGATTCTTTTTATCACGAGTGGATTACTCGTTATCTTCCCGATGAATATTGGCAAAAATTATCCCCGCAAAACCTGTTAAAAAATATCGATTTACCGATGTTACATATCGGAGGTTGGTTCGATCCTCATCTCCGGGGAACTTTGGGTTTATACCAAGAAATGCAAGCGCGTTCTATCTATCCCCAACAGCTAATTATTGGTGCTTGGACTCATCTACCCTGGGGGAGAAAAGTAGGAGAGATAGATTATGGTCAACAGGCAATTAGTCCTGTGGATAAAATGCAGCTGCAATGGTTTGATTATTTCTTAAAAGGTCAGGAAACGGAGTTATTAAAAAATCCTCCTATGTATCTATTTCAAATGGGGTCTAATCAATGGCAATATCTGGAGCAGTTTCCCAGAGAACATCAGCAAATTTATTATCTTGCTAGTCAAGGTTTAGCCAATCTGCGCGAGGATGAGGGGAAATTAAGCGCGATTTTGTTAGAACCTGCGATCGAGGATACCATCGTTCACGATCCTTGGCGACCGGTCCCATCTTTAGGAGGTCATAGCGCCCTACCGGGGGGAATATTCGACCGCACTATGCTAGACTGTCGCAGTGATGTGATTACCTACACTTCTCCCCCCCTAGAGAAAGATTTAACGATTTTGGGTAGTCCCCGTCTGGATTGTTATTGTCAAGCAGATGCGGTTAGTTTCGATATCTGCGCGGTGGTTTCTCAAGTTACCCCCGATGGTCGGGTTTTTAATATCACTCAGGGTTATAAACGGGTAAATAATCCCGAATCGCCCCTAAATATTGCCCTACAGGCCACTTTTATCACTATTCCTCAAGGTCATAGCTTGCGTTTAAGTCTGAGTGCCTCTTGCTTTCCTGCACATCCCGTCAATGCGGGGACCGGCAGCTATCCCCACCAGAGTCGAGCGATCAATTTTTCTATTATCACAATTAAGGTTTTTTGTCAAGGAAATTTTCCTGCAAAATTGCTATTACCTTTAGTCGGGGAAAGCTAAACCGCTGCGGGGATCACGAATGTATAAACCTAACACCAGCGAGGAGATAACCGTATCCCAGACGGGGGTGAATTTGTCCGCATCATCGACCCAATAATCCATAGTAATTAAACATTGAACCCCAGAACCAATACCCACGGCAATGCGCGAATAAGCGGGACGATTTTCTTGGGGGTCGATGAATTGAATTTGCACCCAAACAATGCGCGCAGTTTGGCGTTTTTCTTGGATAACTTCGCCGATTTCGTGAGGATTGCGGCTATCTTCACGAGCTAATTTTTTGACCATTCCTTTCAGGGGTAATTCTTTCCAATCTCCGGGGGGAAGTAAATTATAGGAAACCTCTAAACGACAATCATCATCGGGGGGTTTTCTATCTAAAAAACGAAAGGAATTATCATCGGGTTCAAAATGCCAATCTTGAGGAACTTCAAAGCGAACTGCACCGCGACCAGCTACAAAAATACTGTTACCCGGACTAGATTTCCAGTTATGATCTGGATTTAAATCGAGGGTTTCTTTGATCCATTGCAGATTGTGTTTTTTGGATTTAGCCATAGGTATAATCCTGCGATAAGAATCGGACTATAGCTGTCATTATACAGGCTTTTTCCTGAGAATTAACCAAAACTTCTATCCTCACCCTTAGGATAACTGCTGCATAATTTTTAGAAATCCCACAGCACGGGATTATCATCCAAGAAATCAGTTACCTGTTTACCAATATTATCAATTAATTTTAGGTCTTCTGGGGTTAAATTAATTGTCATTGCTTGAGCGTTATTAACTGCTTGAGCGGCATTTCTTACCCCAGCAATTGCATTAGTTTGGGGTTGCTTAATTAACCAAGCCAGAGATAATTGAGCTAGGGAACAACTATAGCGGTTAGCAATCGGTTCTAATTGAGTTAAAGCCGCTTGTACCCTCTGAAAGTTTTCGCCATGAAAGAGTTTATTTTTAATTCTATGGTCTTCCGCTGCCAACTGATAACCGTTTCTAAATTTTCCTGTTAATAAACCTTGGGCAAGGGGAGAATAGGCTAGAATAGAAATATTATTGTCTATACAATAGGGCATAATTTCCTTTTCTACCGAGCGCCAAAAGAGAGAATAGGGAGGTTGAATACTCTCAATTCTGCCGTATTGACCAGCTTCTTCCAGTTGAGAGCGGGAGAAATTGGAAACCCCTATAGCGCGAATTTTTCCCTGTGCTTTCAGATAATTAAGAGCGGCCATAGTTTCAGAAATAGGCACTATTTCCGTGTTCCATGAGCCACTAGGCCAATGAATTTGGTAAAGATCGATATAATCAGTTTGGAGGTTTTTTAAAGAGCGATGGCAAGCTGCGATAACTTGCTCATATTTGAGGTGATTAGCAAAAACTTTTGTGGCATAAATTACCTGTTCTCGCACATCGGCTAAAGCTTGAGCGACAATCAATTCCGAGTGACCTTCCCCGTAGATTTCGGCTGTATCTACAGTGGTAATTCCTGCCTCAAAAGCGGCACGAATGGCTTTAATACTTTCCTCATCTTCAATACCTGCCCACATCTTTTTTCCTGCTTGCCAAGTACCCACGAGAAGGGGAGTAATTTCTATATTAGTCTGACCGAGATAGCGTTTTTGCATAACAGTTTTTTGATGGGTTAAGTATGCTTAGGGTTTTAGTCGGGTTTAGGGCTGAAAATCCCAGCTAAAGACGACTAAGGTGACAAGGATAAAAACTTTTACCGGTAGGGGTGTAAAGAACAAACTTAATAAGCCACAAAAAAGACCTAATAAGCGGGTA
>NZ_JASJFE010000388.1:0-1200 GCF_030067735.1 Microcystis sp. M53598_WE2
GTGGTGAGAATCCTTTCAGCAGGTAATTATGTCTTAGGAGAAAGCGAGATTCGTGTCTTTGCTGATGTGGTTCCCAATCAAAGAGTTTTTGAGGAGAAACAGGTAATCGCTGCCGTTTCCATTGATCCCCAAAATATGACAGAAGAAGACCTACAAAAGCGCTTAGATTTACTCTTAGCTTCGGCTCAATTTCGCGCTAGAAGTGCGGGAGTTTTAGGGTCAATTCAGGTGGAAGATGGTTTATTAACTACGGTAGTTAACTTTATTGGTCAAGTCAAAAAGTCGGGTAATTCTATCGAGACACTTGAGGCAATTGCCGCTAGTAAAACTAATACGGCTGGCCCCTTAACTTTGCGTTTAGTGGCGGTAAAAGATGGTAAAATTGTTTTTAGTACGTCCTCTTAAAAGATAGCTAAAGTTAGGAGTTGAGATTAAAATCAATTCCTTCGTAAATATCGGCAAGATTTAAGCTAATTCCTAAAGAATCTAGGGATATAATTCCCCTGGCTGGGGTGTATTCTTGCAGTAACCAATTATTCTCTGAGGTTTTGCTATAGGATTCTATTAGTATCTCCCCTTGACTGACGAGAAGATATTGGTTTAATTGGGGTATAGAACGATAATAACGAAATTTATCACCCCGATCATAACCGGAGGTGGAAGGAGATAAAACTTCGATAATTAGGCAGGGATTTAAAATTTCATCGTTGCGATTATCACTAAATAATGGTTCCCCGGCAATAATCATTAAATCTGGGTATAAACCGCGATTATATTGGGGTATCCATAGTCGCAAATCACTGGGAAAGACTTCATAAATAGTTTTCCTTAAAGCATTGTCTAACAAGCGAATTAAATTGCGTACCAGTCGATTATGATTGATGCTTCCCCCTGTCATCTCGATAATTTCTCCGTCGTGATATTCGTGTTTAACCTCGGCTATGGTTTCTAAATTACGATATTCTTCTAAGCTGCGGGTTTTGGTAGGAGATCGAGTTAGCATTTTCTCTGTCACAGAATTTTTAATCCTCCTGATTATAACCTAGATCACAGAAAAAAAGGTTATCATTCATAAATTATTCCTCAATTAAAATCAATTCCTTCGTAAATATCGGCAAGATTTAAGCTAATTCCTAAAGAATCTAGGGATATAATTCCCCTGGCTGGGGTGTATTCTTGCAGTAACCAATTATTCTCTGA
>NZ_JASJFE010000702.1:0-4770 GCF_030067735.1 Microcystis sp. M53598_WE2
GAACCCCGCAAATGATTACGAATGATAAAAGTGAAATTGAGTCCGATAATATTATGAGTATCCGTCGTCCCTGCCATGGCGTAAACTTGTCCATCGATATATTCATGTTTAATGGGACTGGTTTCTTCAAACTGAAGATATTCTTCTGGAGTGAGATTATTATAGTTAGATAAAGCAATCATCGTTTTTTCTGCTAGTTACAACTATATTTAAGTACCTAGGCAAAATTAATTATACATCTAAGCTGTCAGCCTTTTCCGTAATCAGTAAGCAGTATTAACTAACAGTACATTCCCTGATTACTGTTCACTGTTCACTGATAACTGAAAAGTCTCCCCTCTCCGAGTCTCGACTAGGAAATTAACTTTGCAGGACTAGATACCTGTTGAAATACTGTCTAGGAGAACCAGCAAAAAGAGCCTAGAATGGTTAATCTATATGCTATTACCCTTGTAACTCTCTATAACTACTGCTATGACAACCCTAATTGACTATTCAAATATTCAATCTTTACCCGAAGTTTGGTCAATAGTTGCCCAACGTTTCCCCAATATTATCGCCCTGCACGATCCCCACAGTAAACCGGAAGTAATTATCACCTATCGGGAACTTTATCAACAAATTCAGCAATTTGCCGCCGCTTTGCAAGCATTAGGAGTCACAGAAACCGAAAATGTCGCTTTATTTGCCGATAATAGTCCCCGGTGGTTTATTGCCGACCAAGGTTCCATGGCAGCCGGGGCTGCCAATGCGGTACGATCTGCTCAAGCAGATGCAGAGGAATTAGCCTATATTCTGGCCGATAGTGACAGTCAGACGCTGATTGTCGAAAATAACAAAACTTTAGGGAAATTACTGGCGAAAATCCCTGAATTGCCCCTAAAATTAATCGTGCTGCTCACCGACGAAGACCCCGCTACTGGGGCGATTTCCGTGCAGACCTTAAATTTCAAGCAACTAATGGCGATCGGGGCTGAGAACACCCTTAAACCTATCACCAAGAGCGAAAATGATCTGGCTACCCTCATCTACACATCGGGAACGACGGGACAACCAAAAGGGGTGATGTTAAGTCATGGTAATCTGCTGCATCAGGTACGCAACTTAAATGCTATCTTTCAACCGGATCCTGGCGATCGAGTTTTAAGTATACTACCTTCATGGCATTCCTACGAGCGCAGTTGTGAGTATTTCAGTCTAGCTCAGGGTTGCACCCAGATTTATACCAGTATTCGCACTTTTAAGCAGGATTTAAAGCAATTTAGTCCGCAATTAATGGTGGGAGTTCCCCGTCTTTGGGAATCTCTTTACGAGGGTATCCAAAAACAATTTAGCGAACAATCGGCCACAAAACAGAAATTAGTGAGATTTTTGCTAGAAAAGTCGGAAAAGTACGTTATTGCTAAACGTATCGCCGATAATCTCAGTCTAGATCATCTTCACGCTTCCGAGATCGAAAGACTAAAAGCAAGAATTCAATCCCTCTTACTCTATCCCCTCCATGCCATCGGTGATAAGCTAGTTTATGGCAAAATTCGCCAAGCAGTGGGAAATAAAGTTAAAATCTTGGTTAGTGGCGGTGGTTCCTTAGCCAGACATCTAGATACTTTCTATGAGATTGCCGGAATCCCGATTTTAGTTGGTTATGGACTGACAGAAACTTCTCCTGTGGCTACCGTCCGTCGTATCGATCATAACCTGCGCGGGTCTGCCGGTCGTCCCGTCTTTCAGACAGAAATCTGTATTGTCGATTTACACAGCAAAGAAGTCTTACCGACAGAAAAACACGGTTTAGTCTTGATTCGCGGTCCGCAGGTGATGCAGGGATACTATAAAAAACCGGAAGCAACCGACAAAGCGATTTCTCCCGATGGTTGGTTTGATAGCGGTGATATTGGTTGGTTAACCGCTGCCGGGGATTTAGTCTTAACTGGACGGGCCAAAGATACAATTGTTTTGAGCAATGGTGAAAATATCGAACCGCAACCGATTGAAGATGCTTGTTTACGCAGTCCCTTTATCTCCCAAATTATGCTAGTGGGACAGGATCAAAAAGCTTTGGGGGCTTTGATCGTGCCTAATCTTGATATACTGGCCAATTGGGCGCAAGAACAGAAAATATCCTTAAATTTACCCGATCTTCACAGCGATCGCTCAACGATTCTTTCTAGCGATCTCTACAGCAAAAAAGTCTTAGCTCTCTACCAACAAGAATTAAAGCGCGAGGTAAGAAATCGGCCCAGTTATCGTACCGATGACCAGATTAAAACCTTTGAGTTAATTTTAGAGCCTTTTTCCCAAGAAAACGGCATGATGACCCAAACTTTAAAGATTAAACGACCGGTAGTAACGCAACGCTATCGCGATATGATTAACGAGATGTTTGCCAAGTAAATATTTCCGGCAAATATTCCCTAACCCCTTGACAAAAAGACCTTTTTAGGATAAGCAAATCATGGATGACGCACAAACCAGTTTATTACTGAAGCGCCCGGTGACAATTAAAGTCATCGTGACTCCGCGCTGGAAAGAAGAAGCACAACAGCAATTACAAGCACAAATGGCTCAAATTGACGCACAAATTCAACAATTAGAAACCCAAGGCCAAAGAGCGATCGCCGAAATTCAGCGTCAGAGTCTGATCCCCTTACCCCCCGCGGCTGCCCAACAGATTGACAATATTCAAATCCAAGTCAATCAACAGAAAAGTGAGTTTCTCGAACAAAAAAACCAGTATCTGCAACAATTGCAACAGGTACAACTCTTGGAACTCAATCAAGAAGTCGCCCAAGCACAACTAGAAAGCTTTTTCCGGGTCGAAAAAGGCGATAACTTAGTAGCCAAAATGAATGTGGAACTCGTCCTTAGAGATGGCATAGTCGAAGAAATTCGCGGCGAAATTTAAAGCTAGGGTGAGCAGTTCCCGTCACTGTCAACGTAACGGTTAAAATCGGCAATAGCAAGGGTTATTCTCCCTTGCTAACCCAGAAAACCGTCCCTAGTTCACATCACCCCTGACATGGCTTGATCAGGCCTGAAAAATATATTAAGATTCTTTATCGATCGCCCGGACACCCTCGCCTATATTGTTGTATAACTTCATATCTCCATCGACTCACCCTTAATTAGATCCTATAAATATGAAATCTCCATGCTTTCTTTCTTACCCACCATTCTTTTAGCTCAGTCCGCCTCGGTTCTGCCCCAGATAGAGAGGAAATTAATCACCCAATATCAGGAAGTGCGTCAGTTGCCCGGTCAACTGAATGATGTGCTGGTTTTTAATAGCAATAGTCCCGAAATCGTAGAAAAAGAGGGAATTCTCCTCTCTACTTTCCCCGGCAAAGGAAAACGTTATCCCATAGCCCATCTCAATCATCCGCTACAAGGACGTTTTGACGTTTTCACCCACCACATCGCCCGTCAAACCGATCCCAATCGCGACCTACACCAGGGCCTGATCGTTACTAATCCCACCTCCAGAAACCTCGTTATCCGCATCCTGCAAGGAGTCAGTTACGTCACCTCCGCCGATGCCCCTTTTGTCGATTTACCCCCTCTGGTGGAAGATCCCAACGGCCGGGTTTTTTCTGGTCCCGGTTCCCGTTTAGCCAGTGATATCATGCGTCGTCGCCATGATACCCAATTTCCCGCCCAGATCGTCATTCCCCCAGGCCAAAGTCGGATGCTATTCGATCTGGTTATCCCCAGAAGTAGCGCCCGCTCGACCCTCCTGCGTCTCTACAGCGATGGCCCGGTCTATATGGCCAATTTAGCCCTCTACGAAGTTCCCCAAAAAGTCAACATCGAAGACAGGGAAATAGAAACCTTTCGTCCCCCTACCCTAGAGGAATGGCGTACCCTATTAGTTAGAGGTGATTTAGCCGCTCCTCGCGATTTTCCCCCCACTCCCCCCGATCAATGGTTCCCCGGAAGAAGAAATTTTTATGGTCGCGTGGCCGGAATTTCTGTCGGTTCGGAATGGGCAACCCGCATTGTCGATCCCAAAGGGGGAATTAATCTCACCATTCCTCAACCCGGTCAAGCTTTTGCCTATCCTTTAAGTACGGTGACAGCAGCTACTTTCGGAACCAGACAAATTCAAAGCGCCCCCATGTTAGTGCGTTATCCCGATACGGCTTTCAAAGCTCACGGTAACTACGGTGTTCACTACTATCTGACTTTACCTCTATATAACAATACCAGCAAAACCCAGGTGGTGGCTTTGAGTATTCAAACCCCAATTAAAGAAGACAATTATCTCGATCGCTTGCTATTTGTTGAACCCGTCCAGGGACCGGTATTTTTCCGGGGTGCAGTGCGCGTTACCTATCGTAACGCCCTGGGACGCACCGAGGAACGTTTTTTCCATCTCGTTCAACGGGAAGGACAACAGGGAGAAGCTTTAGTACAGGTGGAACTTCCCCCCGGAGCCAGACGCGACATTAATCTCGATTTTCTCTATCCCCCCGATGCCACACCCCCCCAAGTTTTGAGCGTTAAAACTTTGGAATAAATAGTTTTTCTCGAAAAGTTAACGGCTGATTGTCGGGGGGAATAAGTAAGATACACTGAAATTAATCTCTCTGTGAATCGGCCGATGAATATTAGCAAAACTTGCTTTATTTTCTGCTTATTATCTCAATTTTTGGGCAATGCAGCTGCGAGTTTAGCCGTGACTAAACTCGATTTTGATACCGGTCAACCCCTAACAAATCAAGTGGTTAGATCGGGGAAAATTAAGGTACAAGTTAGCTATCAACCCATCGA
>NZ_JASJFE010000389.1:0-3120 GCF_030067735.1 Microcystis sp. M53598_WE2
CAGGGAGTGCCGCGCAGGTCTAAAGTCATAGTTATTTAGGGTTTGCTGAAAAAGTTTCTCCTGGGGGCAGGGTGTGGGGTGTGGGGTGTGGGGTGTGGGGTGTGGGGTGTGGGGTGTGGGGGGAATAAATAAAATAATCTCCTATCTCCTGACTCCTATCTCCTGACTCCTATCTCCTATCTCCTATCTCCTGACTCCTGACTCCTGACTCCTGACTCCTGAATCCGTCAAATCGATTAAAAAGTTAAGTAATCTCAACTTCTAGCCAATGCTGACCCGGAGCTAGGGGATAATTAAACCATCGTCATTTAGGCTGCGTTTATCCGTGAAAATTATCGTTATCGGCAGTGGTGGTCGAGAACACGCCTTGGCTTGGAAACTGCTGCAATCGCCCGAAGTAGAACAAGTGTTCTGTATTCCGGGTAATGGGGGAACGGCAATTTTACCTCAATGTGAAAATATCCCCCTAGCAATGGAGGATTTTGCCGAAATTAGCCGCTTTGCCCGAGAAAATTGCGTCGATCTGGTGGTTGTCGGGCCAGAATATCCCCTCTCCCTCGGCATTACCGATCATCTTCTCGGCCAAGAAATTGCCGTTTTTGGCCCCACACAAACCGGGGCCTTAATTGAATCGAGCAAATCCTGGGCAAAAGAATTAATGAGCGAAGCAGCAGTTATCACCGCCGTCTCGGAAACCTTTACCGATGCAGAATTAGCAAAAACTTATATCCGAGAGCAAGGAGCGCCAATTGTGGTGAAAGCTGACGGATTAGCCGCAGGAAAAGGGGTAATTGTCGCCGAAACCGTAGATACGGCCCTAGAAGCGATCGATGATCTTTTTACCGGTGGCTTTACTAAAGTGGTGGTGGAAGAATTCCTAGAGGGAGAAGAAGTGTCTATCCTCACCCTCACCGATGGGATCAGTTTTCGTTCCCTGCTACCCGCCCAAGATCACAAGCGGATCGGTGAAGGCGATACCGGCAAAAATACCGGCGGTATGGGAGTTTATGCCCCCGCACCCATAGCCACCGCCGCCATTATCGAAGCGGTAAACCGAGACATCCTCGCCCCCATCGTCGCCACCCTGCAAAAACGCGGCATTGACTATCGGGGAGTCCTCTACGCAGGTTTAATGATTTCCCCCGCCGGAGAGCCAAAAGTTCTCGAATTTAACTGTCGTTTTGGCGATCCCGAAACCCAAGCGGTTTTACCCCTACTGGAAACTCCCCTGGCACCGCTGCTGCTGGCTTGCGCTCAACAAAAATTAACTGATTTCCCCTCTTTACAATGGCGATCCGGTAGTGCCGTTTGTGTGGTGGCCGCGTCTGCCGGTTATCCCGACCACTACGAAAAAGGCCAGTTAATCACTGGAATTAAGGCAGCTGAAACCGCGGGAGCGATCGTTTTCCACGCCGGCACGGTTTTAAAACACGGCGATATCTTCACCGATGGCGGCCGCGTCTTGGGTGTCACGGCTATGGGAGCTAATTTTAATCAGGCGATCGAACTTGCCTATCAATCGGTGAAAAGGATACACTTTCAGGGCATCTATTATCGTCGTGATATCGGCCACCGGGTAAGGGAAAAATAAGGGTCAGTATTTAGGCAGGGGTAAAAGGGGGAATAGTTAGGGGTTTTGAGGATTAATTTATTAGCCAATTTCCCTTTTTTTCCGCATCTCTCACCGCTAATCCTCACCTGATGCCAAACCTCTTTCTAGGGTCATCCCTGACAAAAGCGCATCTGATTTGTCAAAAAAACAGTAACTATTGATAAAATCATGAAACTGAATCGCCCAACCAAATTGCCATCCCTATGCGAATTTTGCTCTATTCTTATAACTATTATCCCGAACCGATCGGCATCGCTCCCCTGATGACGGAATTAGCGGAAGGATTGGTTAAAAGAGGTCATCAAGTCAGGGTTTTAACCGCTTTTCCTTGGTATCCTAATAGTGAAATCGATCCCGAATACCGAGGAAAAATCTATCTAGAAGAAGAACGAAATGGTGTTAAAATTCAACGTTCCTACGTCTGGGCGCGTCCCCAAAGAAGTTTAAAAAATCGAATTTTCTTTGAATTGAGCTTTGTTTTTTTGAGTTTCTTTCAGGCTCTCAAGGGTGAAAAACCCGATCTAATTTTCTTAACTGTCCCCGGATTACCCGTTTGCGTTCCCGCCGCTTTATTGAGTAAATTATATGGGGTACCGATTATTCTAAATTTACAGGATATTTTGCCCGATGCGGCAGTTCATGTGGGATTATTAACTAATGAGAAAATGATTAAGGTTTTTAGTCGTCTCGAAAAATTTGCCTATCAAACTGCCAGCAAAATCTCGGTTATTGCCGATGGTTTTACCAAAAATCTCCTAACTAAAAATGTGCCGAGTCAGAAAATTATTGAAATTCCTAATTGGGTGGATGTAAGCTTTATTAAACCTCTGCCGAAAAACAATAATTATTTTCGCCAAGAAAATCATCTTGAGGGCAAATTTGTTGTTTTATATTCTGGCAATATTGCCCTAACCCAACCCCTAGAAACCCTGATCGATGCTGCAGTTTACTTAGTTGACATCCCTGAGATTAAAGTGGTAATTGTTGGTAAAAAAGAAGCACTCGATCGCCTAGAAAAGTATCGCCAACAACAGGGGGCCAGTAATGTGCTTTTATTACCCTTTCAACCCCGGGAAAAATTACCAGAAATGTTAGCAGCCGCCGATGTGGGTATGGTGATGCAAAAACATAACGTTATTTCCTTTAATATGCCGTCCAAAATTCAGCTATTATTAGCTAGTGGTCGTGCTATTATTGCTTCTGTTGCCGCCGATGGAACCGCCGCTAGGGCGATCGAGCGTAGTGGTGGTGGTTTGGTGGTTAATCCTGAAGATCCGGAGGCATTAGCTACAGCTATTTTAAAACTATACAAAAACCCAGATTTAGCCACTATACTGGGAGAAAAAGGACGACAATACGCGGAGGAAAATTATGCCTTTGAAAAGACTTTGGATCAATACGAAAATCTTTTTTCTCAAGTAGTTAGTTAATAATTAGGGTATAGGGATTAGGGATAGGGAAATGGAGGAATAGGGTAATGGGGGGATAGGGGAATTTCAACTAAAACC
>NZ_JASJFE010000846.1:0-5128 GCF_030067735.1 Microcystis sp. M53598_WE2
TTCTAGAATATTCTTACACTTTTTTTCATCCTTATCTCTGGCATAAATACGCAATTCTATCAAAAGAGGAAGGGGAAGCAAAACACGCTGACTGAGTTCTTTTTCAGCCCAATTTAAAGCTAAATACTGCAATAAACTCGATTTTCCCGCCCCCGGATCACCTAAAATTACAGTTCGTCGGTATTCAGAAGAATTGATGATATTCAAAACAGGATCTAATTTTTCATTCAGATATTCTCGCCGTTTTCGTTCTAGTTCTGCTTGTATTTGTTCTAACTCCGCTTGAGTAATTTCTCCCCTATCTACAAGTTCCTGCAGCACTTCTTTAGGTAATTCATAAAGTTGAGGAATAAACTGTTTACATCGTCTCACATTTTGCGGCACAAACATTCGCCAGAGTTTGATTTGCTCATAAGTCGTTGTGTCTAAACATTCTAATTTAAGATGGCCATATTCCTTTTTTAAGCCTTCCGCATAGTTATCTAAATTATAATCTGTTTTAACTCCTGCTATTTCTTGAATATTTTGGCTATCTTTATCCTGTAACTTAACTAAAAAAACGGCTCTTAGCTTTTCAGAATTTTCAATAATTTCCTGAGTTTTTCTCAAATAAAATTTACCTAGTTTTTCCCAGTTAAATTCAGCAGGTAACGGGGGTAAATTAAGTCTTTGCCAAGATTGAGCTAACGTCAAAGTATCAAGAACTTGACAATCAATATCAAAAGCATCCCCTAAAATAGGTTCAACTTGTTCATCTTTAATAAAAGTCTTGAGAGGTTTTTCAAAGTTTTTAATTTGATCATCTTCCAGATCGGCCATTTCTAACTGTTGCTGAAAGAGTTCTAAAAACTCCTTCATTGCTTTGCCATAAGCTTCTTTTTGAACATCTTTTTCAGGTAAGTGTAACACTTTACCTAGACTGTTTTTAAAAAATTCCTTTCCGTAATCTTTTGCACCCTCTTTTGCCAACTCTTGCATTACTGAAAGAACAAGCGAACCTGCGGCTTGAGTAACCCCCCAGACAATTAACCAGTCAACCATGGCGATAAACTTAAGATTCTGTGGATACTATCTAAGCTTACCAACTTTAATCGTTTTTCGTCTATCGTTCCGACAAATGAAGAGAACGATTTAAAATATCCTCAATACCGTAGGGACAAACGGGGGGAAACTCTAATCCCGTCTCTCTAAAGGCATCGGCACAAGCAACAGCATAGAGTTTAAATAGGCTTTCATCGGTTAAATATCGCTTTAAACTGGGGCTATCGTCCAAATAAAGCCTAATATTAGCTCTTTCTCGCTGAATAGTTCCCAACCAACCCCTGGATCGCCGTTGAGGTTGATAGTCCCACTTTAATAAATGATGCAAAATTAATCTGAGACTAGCGAGTAAGCGATCGCGCTCCCGTTTCGACAAATCCCGCACCTCTTCGACTAAATTCTCAATATCCAACTCGGAAAACCGACCGGAGGCTAATAAATCGGCCATTTGTTCGGCCCAAAGTCCAAAGTCTTGCTCATAGGATGCCGTCATCGATTTATCTCCTTCTAAGCTCAATTAACATTATATTGAACCTCTTGCATAATTAATTTTTGATGGTTCAAAAACAGCAAAAATAAGGATTAAATTAGCCAAAATCTGTAAATTATGATTCATTGATGACTGAGAAACCGGCATCGTTTCAAAGATTGCCGAACCATTAACGGGTTTTGCGTCTTCGGATGACATTATTAGAATAACGAGAAGGTTTTGGCCGGGGTTCTTTTCCCCCTCCCAATTCGCGACTAACTTGCTGAAAAATATCCCGTCGCAGCACAGGATATTCCCCTATCCACTGGTCGAGTTGGGGAAGATGGACATCAGAAAGCTGATTGATATCCCCTAAATCGGGGTCTCGAGACATTAACAAAGCTTCGGCCACCATCCCGGGACGGATCGATTTATGGATGCGTTTGAGGGGAGCGCGAACGATCGCCGAAAAGCCAGTTTGATCACCGATTTCTAGATTAATACAGCGTTGGCGATTTTCGATAATCTCTAATTCCCCGCGTTTATTGACCCTTTCTTCTTCCCCGATTAATTCCTCGGTGACAAAAGCATCGAAAACGCGACCGCGCCAAAACCCTCCGTAGGGAAGACGACGATAGGTATTATTGCGAACACTGGCCCAGTAAACCGGACCCCAGAGCCAATATAAACCGGCGATAATGTCGAAAATCAGTTTAATTGTTAAACCACCGGGGCCGAATAAATTACCGATTAACCAAGCTGCGGTGAGAGCGATGATAGAAATGAATAAACGGCGCAGAAAATCAGACCATTTACCCCAATAGTGAGCGTACTGGGGACCTGTGGCGATAATCGGGACAATTTGCTCGATCGATTGACGGGTAAGGGGAACCAACATTATCAGTTATCGATTATCAGTTATTAGTTATAGTGTGCCTAATTGACTCGTGAATGGGTAGGCTCTAGAAGAGGACGTTTACATTTCATTTAGGTGCGCTATATCAGTTATGACAGCGTTTCTCATAACTAGATGAAGTGTAACCTAATTTGGTATCGACTACCGACTTCCCAAAAGGAAAATTTTGTACCTCATCACTAAGATAAATGGTATAGTTTTGAGTAATTGTCTATCTGTTGGTCGCCATTCATTCCATCGCTAAAAGCTCAGGAATTCCGGGAAAATTTCAGTTAAAAATTAAATCCCTTAAGAAGTCCGATGAAACAATCTATAATAAAATCAATGCTGTTTTGTTCCCAAAGACTGCCACCATGACTTCTTCCCCGGTTAAATCCTTAAATTCTCAGACTGTAACCACTCAACATTTACCCCCGTTAGAAAATGGGGATCGCTTAATTCGTCCCGAATTCGAGCGCCGTTATCAAGCTATGCCAGGATTAAAAAAAGCCGAACTGATCGAAGGAGTTGTATATATGGCATCCCCATTAAGGTTTAAATTTCATGCTGAACCCCACGGACGTTTAATCACTTGGGTGGGAGTTTATCAAGCTGCTACACCCCAAGTACAAATGGGTATTGAGCCAACAGTCCGCTTGGATATCGACAACGAACTACAGCCGGATGGGGTGTTATTAATCAGCCAAGAAAGCGGTGGAAAATCAACCCTAACTGTAGAGGGATACCTAGAAGGAGCGCCGGAATTAGTGGTAGAAATTGCCGCTAGTAGTGCCGCCATAGATTTAGGGGATAAAAAACGCGCTTATCGACGCAGTGGCATTCAAGAATACCTTATTTGGCAGGTATTTGATCAAAAAATTGATTGGTTTAGTTTAGAAAATGGCGATTATATTTCTTTGTTAGCCAACCAAGAAGGGGTGATTTGTTCTCTAGTATTTCCGGGTTTGTGGTTAGATGTTTCAGCCATGCTCAACGGCAATATGTCACGGGTGTTAGACATCTTAAAAGCTGGAATTAACTCGGTAGAACATCAAGAATTTATCCAAAAGTTAACTGCAGCGCAGTCAGGGGAAGCCAAATGAAACCTCCAGCTATTCTCATTTTAGGAGAAACCAGCCTCCCCGTTGCTCGTCAAGTGCAAATGGCCCTACCGGAAGCAGTGGTTTATGGGTTAATAGATCGTACCCATTCGGCTGATTTTACCTATACTAATTTTGGCGAAACCGTGCGAGAATTTTTCCAGACGGGAACGCCAATTATTGGCATTTGTGCGGCGGGTATTTTGATTCGCACTTTAGCACCTTTATTAACTAATAAATGGCAAGAACCGCCTGTATTAGCACTCGCAGAAGATGGCAGTGCCGTAGTGCCTTTGTTGGGGGGTTTACAAGGGGTTAATGATCTCGCTCGTCAAATTGCCTCGGTTTTGCAAATTTCCCCCGCAATTACCACCACTGGTGATATTAGATTTAAAACGACTTTATTATCGCCACCACCGGGTTATCAGTTAGTTAATCCCGATGATGCTAAGAAGTTTCTTGCCGATTTATTGGCGGGTGAAAAAGTAAAATTAATTGGTGAAGCGGACTGGTTAAAAAATAGTAATTTACCGATTTCATCAGCAGCAAAACTGAGCATTGAGATTATCGATAAAAATAACTTAAACTTGGCAAAACCTAGCACTGCCTGTTTAGTTTATCTGTATGAGGAAAGCCAGCAAATTAAGGAAAAATCCAGTTTGTCCCCAGGGGATTTTGCCCAGGAAAGTCAAGGTAAATTAGCCATAGTCGGAACCGGCCCTGGTGCGCTAAATTGGATGTCGCCGGAAGTTCGAGAAGTATTGGAAAAAGCCACGGATTGGGTGGGTTATAAAACCTATTTGGATTTGGTAGAATCCCTGCGAAAACCAGAAATTGTCCGCCATGAATCGGATAATCGGGTGGAACTTGATCGCGCAGAAATGGCCCTAGATTTAGCGGCTAAGGGGCGATCGGTTGTCTTAGTTTCTTCCGGAGATCCCGGAATTTATGCCATGGCCGCGGCCCTGTTTGAGGTATTAGAAAAAAAAGCAAAACCAGCATGGGATGCGATCGCCATTCAGGTCTGTCCGGGGATTTCGGCGATGCAAGCGGCGGCCGCGAGGGTTGGCGCACTTTTAGGACATGATTTTTGTGCGATTTCCCTATCAGATATTCTCAAATCTTGGCAGGTGATTTCTCAGCGCATTGAGTTAGCGGCCCGAGCAGATTTAGCGATCGCATTTTATAATCCTGTGTCTCAAGAGCGCACTTGGCAATTGGAGAAGGCAAAAGAGATTTTATTACAATGGCGCTCGCCGCAAACTCCTGTGGTACTAGCGCGTAATTTAGGACGAAAAGGGGAAACGGTGACGGTGAAATTCCTAAAGGATATGACTATTAAAGATGCGGATATGCGAACCATAATTTTGATCGGATCGAGTAAAACTCGCCTGATTGAGCAAGGGAAAAGCAAGCAGTGGGTTTATACTCCACGTCACTATTAAGTAGGGTTTGCGGCAAAAAGTTTTTCGGTGGGTGTAGGGTGTAGGGTGTAGGGTTTTAGCGATTTTGAGGGGGTCAATTACCTAATTTTCAGGGAAAAAGTCCCGGAATTTTACCCCCGATCACTCCGGGATCTGGTACTTTTTGGTTGACAAAAAGTCTAAAAGTCTTACCCAACAA
>NZ_JASJFE010000486.1:0-1619 GCF_030067735.1 Microcystis sp. M53598_WE2
AGTGGGTGGGTGGAATTAAATATAAGATGAATGTAGTTTGGGTTGAAGCATGAAACCCAACGTCCGCTCATGTTACGCTACCGCTAACCCATCCTACAAATAATTGTGCCTCCCTACTTACAAAAAATAAATCATGCAAGAGAGCCATAAAATTTATGATTGTGAGGAGTCGGTATATTTTTCGATAAGTTTGACAATTTTAGGTGATAGCTGCCGATTTTTTAGAGTAATTTTTTCTACTTCTAAAGCCATGGCTTCCTTGAGCAGTTGGGGAGGTATCTCATATTTTTGTGCCAGTTCTTCAATTTTAGCAGTTATGTCCATGGATTTTCTGGGGGTTAGGGGTTAGGGAGTGGAGATTGTCAAGTCTTAATTCTTATTGGCCAAGAGATACCTTGATGAGGATAAATTTTATAACATATCTGAGTAGGTAAGGCCATAGTAAGTTATAGCCTTTGTCATAAACATGAAGTATAACCTAATTTGGTATTGACGACTGACTACCCAAAAGGAAAACTTCGTACTTCACCATTAAGATAACTGCTATAAGCTGATCTACTCTCAACCTTATACAAAAACACCATAAAAGCTAAAATAGATAGCTGACAGTGATTCTGAACACAATAGTAATATAGACTAAACCGCCTTGTATTATCGTCTTCTTCTTGATTTTAATACCCTAGAAAACGGGTTAATTGCCTTAACACCCGAACAAAGTCATTATCTTAAAAAAGTTGTTCGTTTAAAATCCCATGACCGTTTTATTGCCCTAAATGGACAAGGACAAGCGTGGTTAGCAGAAATAATTGATAATTCGGCCCATCTTTTAGAAGCGATAAACGAAACTAGCGAACTACCAGTACAAGTGAATTTAATGGTAGCAATTCCCAAAAATGGCTTTGATGATATCGTTCGCGCTGCCACCGAATTAGGAGTTTATCGAATTATCCCGCTGCTGACAGAACGGGGTTTAGTCAATCCTAGTCCTCAAAAAATTGACCGTTGGCGAAAAATTGCCCGGGAAGCTGTAGAACAATCAGAAAGACAGATTATTCCCATTATCGAAGAACCACAACCATTTTTAGCCATCCTTAACCGGGGAGCTAACCCAGGGACAACTTGTTATATTGGTGTTACCCGTAGAACAGTGGACCCGCTACTTTCTCAATTGCAAACATCAACCGAGATAACCATGGCCATCGGACCGGAAGGGGGATGGACGGAGGCAGAAATAGAACAAGCGCTCGCTGCTGATTTTCTGCCTGTATCATTGGGAAAACGCATTTTGAGAACAATTACCGCTCCCTTAGTGGCTCTCGCTATCATTAACGCCTATTTAGACAGCTAATTGACTACAGTTTTTATGACCAAGACTAGCAATCGAGATAACTGGAATCATTTCGCTTCTTAACTAGGGTTTGCGGCAAAAAGTTTTTCGTGGGGGCAGGGTGTGGGGTGTAGGGTGTAGGGTGTAGGGTTTTACCGGTTTTCAGGTGGTCAATTACCCAATTTTCAGGGAAAAAGTCCCGGAATTTTCCCCCTGCTCACTCCCATGCCCGGCACTTTTGGATTTCAAAAAAGTCTAGAAGTCTTATCCAACAAGGTTTTTAGATTTATTC
>NZ_JASJFE010000985.1:0-3646 GCF_030067735.1 Microcystis sp. M53598_WE2
CTACACCCTGCCCCTAGGAAAAACTTTTTCAGCAGACCCTATTTAATCCTAGTTCAGATTCTTGACCTTCGTAGCGAGATGATTCCCGCTCCCCTAGAAGTTATTTTTCCTAGATGATAAAAATCGGGGTTGAAAATGTTTCAACCCCGAAAAAAGCAATTTTTGAGGGGATTAACCCACTGGTTGTAACTGTAATTGCGAGAGAATATCGCTTTGCTCAGAGCGCTGATGACTAGAGACTGTCACCACAGCTTCAGCAGTTACATCTAATATCGCATGGTCTCCAGAATTGACTTTTCCCGATAACATCGCGACCGCTAAACTATCCTCTAAGCGTCGAGTTAAAGCACGACGTAAAGGCCGCGCACCGTAGCTAGGATCATAACCCTCATTGATGACCAAATCCTTAAAAGCGGCGGTAACTTCCACAGAAATGCCTTTTTCTGTCAATTGTTTGGCTAGATCCGCGATCAGAATATCGGCAATCTGGGTAACTTCTTCGCGAGTTAACTGTCGGAAAACAATGATTTCATCGAGACGGTTGAGAAATTCGGGACGGAAATATTGTTTTAACTCCTCTGTCACCCGATTAGAAATCTGTTGGTAGCGCGATTGAGCAAAATCGTCAGCAATCTCGAATCCTAAGCTATTACCGCCTTTTTCGATGACTTTTGAGCCAATATTCGAGGTCATGATAATTAGGGTATTCTTAAAGTCCACCCGACGACCTTGGGAATCGGTCAAATGACCATCTTCTAACAGTTGCAGGAGAAGATTAAAAACATCGGGATGTGCTTTCTCGATTTCGTCAAACAAAACCACTCTATAGGGTTGACGACGCACTGCTTCCGTTAACTGACCGCCTTCATTGTAACCGATGTATCCGGGAGGCGCACCAATTAACTTAGAAACCGTGTGGGATTCCATAAATTCCGACATATCTAGGCGAATCATACTGGATTCCGAGCCAAAGAGCAACTTAGCTAAGGCTTTCGTTAATTCAGTTTTACCGACTCCCGTGGGACCGGCAAAAATAAACGAGGCAATCGGACGGTTAGGATTCTTTAAATTTACTCGCGCTCGACGAATAGCACGAGAAACGGCATTCACTGCCTCCTGTTGGCCAATAATCCGCTCGTGCAGTTGACATTCCAGATTTAAGAGCGATTCCGACTCAGTTTCAGTTAATTGGCTAACGGGAATACCTGTCCAAGCGGCGACAATTTGGGCGATTTCCTCCGCATCTACCACTGGAATTAAAGATTCGGGGTTAATTAGGGGTGATTCTTCGCTAACCTCCGCAGGACTTGTACTTTGCAGGGAATAGCGTAGATGGGTGCGGGATCCCGCTTCATCGAGAAGATCGATCGCTTTGTCCGGTAAAAAGCGATCATTGATATAGCGAGAGGATAGATTAACGGCAGCTTCGATCGCTTTTTGATCGTATTTTACCTGATGGAAATCCTCGTAGGTGGCTTTTAAACCGCGTAAAATCTCGATCGCCTGCTCTTTAGTTGGTTCTCCCACCATAACTGGCTGAAAACGTCTTTCTAGAGCCGCATCTCGCTCAATATGCCGTTTATACTCATCGAGAGTTGTTGCCCCTAAACACTGTAACTCCCCGCGAGCTAAAGCAGGTTTAAGCAAGTTAGAAGCATCCATGGCTCCTCCCATGCTACCAGCACCCACAAGAGTGTGAATTTCATCGATAAACAGGATAATATTGCCCGATTTGCGAACTTCCTCCACGATACCCTTTAAACGTTCCTCAAAATCGCCGCGAAAACGGGTTCCCGCCAGTAAAGACCCCATATCGAGGGCAATTACCTGTTTATCCTGCAAAAGTTCGGGAATATCGCCATTATGGATGCGTTGTGCTAACCCTTCAGCGATCGCTGTTTTGCCCACCCCCGGCTCACCCAGTAAAATCGGGTTACTTTTGGTACGACGGCCTAAAATTTGGACAACTCGCTCGATTTCTGGCTCTCTACCGATTACAGGGTCAATTTTGCCATTTTTGACCTCTTGGTTTAAATTGCGACCATATTGGGCTAAAATACCGCCTTGTGGAGCATTTTTCTGGTCTTTATAATCACCCATTCCCGTTAAGCGACCACTAGCGACTTTTTCCCCGGCATTTTTAATTAAAAGGCCGCGAAGTTTGATCAAATCAACACCCTGCATAATTAAAATTTTAGCGGCTAGGGATTCGGGATCGCTGGTGATAGCGAGTAATAGATGTTCAGGTGCGATCGCATTTTCCCCTAATTGTCGAGCTTCCTGAAATGCTTGCTCGAACATCTTTTTCGCTTTCGGGGTAAAAGGGATATTAACGGGACTGTAACCGGTGCCGCGGCCGGTCATTCCTTCAATCAGGCGGCGACTTTCGTGCAGGGTAACTTTTAAATCCTTGAGAATTAAGGCTGCGGTGGCGGTGGCTTCTCCTATCAATCCTAACAGTAAATGCTCCGTACCGACGACACTGTGACCGGTACGACGGGCTTCTTCTTGGGCGAACATCACCGCTTTGATAGCTTTCTGGTTAAAGTATTCAAACATGATCTACGGCTTCCTGGCTACTGGGCTTTACTTGTTACTGTAACGTTTTCTTTACATTAGCCGGAAGGGTGATATCCGTATCAGTAGGGTGGGTTAGTCAGTGGTGAGCTTGGGCGATGCTTAAAATCCTTAACAAAAATTAAGGCTACTGGGAGTTATAACTTGACCCCCTGTGCAACTGTCGCTCTACAAAACTAATGCAAAAATGATAATTATTGATGTACCATATAAGGTACGATAACTGAGAAGGTAAGGATTGAAAAGGCTGCCAGCCAAGTTTTTTCGAGCCGAAGCTGGGTCGGAGCCAGTCAAAGATTGGTGGAAAACCCTCGGCCGTGAAGATTGCCGGATTATTGGCAGCGATATCAAGGACGTAGAGTTTAGCTTTCCCATCGGCTGCCCCTGTGCCGTTCACTTTCCGGTTATCAAGACTTATGGGAGGTGCGGAGTAGGGGCAATTCATGAATTGCCCCTACGGGCAGACGCATCACGCGGGTCATCTTTTACATCAGCCGAGGGGAGACGATTCTGCCGCACGGCAACATCGGCGAAGTCCCAAAAACCCCAAAACGGGAAATCTAGTAGGGGCGAACGGCCGTTCGCCCCTACTAGCGCAAGAAGGAACAGCAAAAATATGACCGCTAACCGCCATACTGGCTCCGATTTCGATGCTTTTCTCAAAGAAGAAGGTCTTGAGGAGGACTGTAGTGCGGTGGCACTCAAACGGTTACGGTTGCGGCAGTTGGCTGAGGAGATGAAACGGCTCTCTCTGACCAAAACGGAGATGGCGGCGCGGATGCAGACCAGTCGAGCGCAACTTGACCGCCTCCTCGACCCGGAAAAGACGGGCGTTTCTCTCGATACTATCCAACGGGCGGCTTCTGTGGTGGGCCGCCAATTGCGAATCGAGTTGCTCTGAGGGAAGTCAGAAAGTTCGGAGTGCCGCAGTTGACATCCTCGCCGCCCTAAAAGTGCGGCGATTCCTAAACCTCACGATTTAAGTTTCTGCTTCCACCACCGTCGCATACCACAGTTAAAAAACCATGTACTGTCTTACACAGAGTCCACAGACTTTCGCCCCATTTCA
>NZ_JASJFE010000267.1:0-1145 GCF_030067735.1 Microcystis sp. M53598_WE2
GTAAATAGAAATAAACGCAAATGGTCAATATCTGTAGTATAGTGGCTCATTATGTGGTTCCTTATAGTGATCAATGGTTCTTAAGTCTTTAGCTATGACAAAGTTAACACAATCTAATGAGCAATGGATAGAAGGTGTAGAAGTTTGCCCTCTCAAGTTATTGCCAAATGAAAAAGGACGACTCATGGAAATTCAACGGGCTGATGATAAGATTTTCCCCGGCTTTGGACAAGTTTATATTACTTCAACTTTGCCCGGTATTGTTAAAGCTTGGTACAGACACACAACGCAAATTGATCAAATTGCCGTCATTGTAGGACTGTTGAAACTTGTCCTTTACGATGATCGGGAAACCTCACCCACCAGAGGCAAAATTAACACGATATTTTTAGGCGAATTGGCTCCTAAACTGGTACAAATTCCTCCCGGTATTTGGCATGGTTTTCAGACAATTGGCGAGCGGGAAGCTTTTGCACTGCATCTAAACTCGGTCGCTTTTCAGGCAGACGCACCAGATGAAGATCGCTTACCTTATGATACTAATATTATTCCCTATCAGTGGTAAACTAAGTGGTAATATCTAAGGAACCCTTGGCCGTGGCCGATGGTGATCCCGCTTGGTCGAATGCCGTCCGCTCGATCGTTTTTAGTTTAATTCAAGGGGAAGAATTTGGGATTAACTCCCAAAATATTGCCACTTTTGCCGACAGCAAAGACCCCAGTATTCGGCGCTTTTTGGGTATCGATGAGAAGTTAGGTGAAGATATGGGTTTACCCAATGATTTTGCCCAAAGAGTCTTAAAACAGGTGGGTAATTACGGTGAAATTTATGATCGTGAAATCGGTAAACCCCTGCAACTCGATCGAGGTTTAAATAATCTTTAGACCAAGGGGGGTTTATTGTATTCTCCTCCTTTTCGTTAATTTTAAAATTGTGTTTCCTGACGGGGAATATAGACTCCTAAGGCCGCTGGAATAACTCGAAATATGGCGGGAGTAGTGCTAGTAATTTCGCCATCGGTGTTAATACTATGGGGTTTACGAGTCTGAATTTGAATTTCTTTGCCGTTAAGAGTTCTCACCCAAGATAATAAACCCTGTTGTCCTCGCGGTAATGTCCATAAAAGCGGGAAAATTTGCCACCA
>NZ_JASJFE010000711.1:0-2345 GCF_030067735.1 Microcystis sp. M53598_WE2
GGCATTCGGACACTCAAAACGGACGGGTCGAAAGAGTCAGACTTAAGCAATTAAGCGTTTTTCGCTATCTGCGTCAACCCCATTGACGCGACCACCCTAAAAAAGTGGCGTGGTGAGGAATCGCCGTCCGTTTTACGGCGGCGAGGATGTCAACAGAGCCTTAAAAGACATGGTAAACTCGAAATGATTGCTGCTAATCGTCGAGTAATTATGCTTAATCCTTCTATTCGTCAAGAACCCCGCTATGAACCGGCCGCGGTTATTCCCCTAAAAAAAGACGCTTCCATTGTCGAGTGGTTAGAAAAAAATAATCGCATGATTCCCCGGGATAAAATCGCCGAACCGGATCTGACTCTCGAAGAAGATGTGGAACTATCTGAACTCATGGATGTCGATGATATCGGTTATGATGACGACGAGGATGAATTAGTCTTAGATGAAGATTAATCCCGTCTTCTTTGGCAAATTTTACCCTTATCTGGCGCTTTAGTCGTGAACGCTAACATTTTTTCCGCCCCTATCTTTAAAAAACCCACTGGAACCCATCTCCTGATTCTACTAACGGGATTACTATTTCTGTTAGTAGTTTTTTTTCAGTCCACTAATTCCCTGTTACTCCCTCTGATGGCCACAACATTAATCAGTGGTGGTCTTGGTTGTCAAGTAGTACCGATGCTACGGCGCTTGAAAATGGGTCAGATCATGCGCGAAGATGGACCCCAGGCTCATTTAAAGAAAGCAGGAACCCCGACCATGGGAGGCAGCTTTTTTGTGCCAGTAGCCCTTATTTTCGCTTTAATCTGGTCTAAATTTACTCCTAATGTGGTGGCGGTTGCTTTGCTGACCTTTGTTTACATGGGTATCGGTTGGTTAGATGATTGGCAAATTCTGCGTTATAAGTCGAATAAAGGCCTATCTCCCCAGATGAAGTTAATTTTACAGATAACGGGGGCGGTGCTTTTTTGCCTCTGGATGTTGGTCAATCAGGTGAGTACCGATATCACCCTTTGGGGTCGATTAGTCATTCCTTTGGGCTTTTTCTTCTGGATTTTGGCGGGATTTGTCCTTGTGGCTGAAAGTAACGCCACTAATCTCACCGATGGGGTGGATGGATTAGCGGGGGGAACAGGTGCGATCGCTTTTTTGGGTTTAGGTCTTATTATCGCCCCTAGTCATCCGGATTTAGCGATTTTCTGCACTTGTTTTGCTGGTGCTTGTCTAGGCTTCATTTTTCATAACCGCAACCCCGCTAAAGTGTTCATGGGTGATACGGGTTCCCTCGCTTTGGGAGGTGCTTTAGCTGCAGTGGGTTTAATTACTGGACATCTCTGGGGATTATTTTTAATTAGTGGTCTCTTCTTTCTGGAATCTCTTTCGGTAATCGCTCAGGTTATCTATTATAAAGCCACAAAAGGACCCGATGGCAAGGGCAAAAGATTATTAAAAATGGCTCCTTTTCATCATCATTTAGAATTAAGTGGTTGGACGGAAACGAAGATTGTGGGAGCTTTTTATCTGGTTAATGCGCTTTTAGTTGTCTTGGCTATTTGGAGTAGTTAATTAAGCGCTAAAGGAAAGACCACAACCGCAGGTATTTTGGGTGTTGGCATTGGTAAAACGGAAACCACCACCCATGAGATCTTCTGAATAGTCTAATTTTAAAATTTGTAGGTAGCGATCGCTGTCAGGATCGACTACAATATTAATACCCTGACTTTGATAAAAGCGATCGTTTTCTGCCACAATAGGGGTTAATTCGAGATGATAGTGAAGTCCCGAACAACCACCGTTTTTTACTGCCAAACGCAGATAGGAACCAGTCAGACGACGGCTTTGACTCCAACGTTCAATTTCTCTAGCGGCGGCGGGACTTAATTCGATCATTGTTTTTGAGACTATTGTAATAATAATATCAAGTTCTTGTGAAGTTATACCACAGTTATTATCAAACTTTATGTTAAGAAATATGTAACTAATAAATGGCGGGGGTAGCTGACAATTTTTAACACAGAAAACGGGTTTCTCCGAGAAACCCTTTTTCTAGGTGACTTAGAAGGAGAGCTTAGAAACTTAGATAAAGAAATTACCCACTGGAATGTTCCCTAAAGCTGGTAAAGTACCAGTAAATCCAGTGATATTTATTAATAAATCATTGCTGGATTGGAAGCCAGCCGTGCTATCATTAATAACGAGGTAGGTTCCGGCTATTGCACCGGTTGTTACCTGCACTAAGGCGGCACTATTAACCCCTAATCCGTGATTACCTGTAATCGCTCCATTAGCATCAGTAAATACCTGATTGATTAAATTCTGTAAAGTGGTGACAGTGCTATTAGCAGCACGAC
>NZ_JASJFE010000652.1:0-1585 GCF_030067735.1 Microcystis sp. M53598_WE2
AAAACATAAGTCAAGGCTTTACTTGTTTCATAAAGACGATTATATTTAGCTAAATTATCCATTCCCTCTTTATTAGTGCGCCAGCTTTTTCCTGTACCAGGTGAATATTTAGTTCCGTTAAATTCAAAAACAAAATCACCAGTAGTAAAATAACCACTTGGCCTTAAATCTAAAGGGATAAAAACTTTACTACCTTCAGGTATTGTATCAGGATTATTTCTTTCTTCTGTTGTCATTGTGCGTCTTTCTCCATTAGCTAACTCGATATATCTCCAATGATGATCTTCTCTCCAGTCTTTAAAAGTAAATAAAGAATGACATTTTAAATTTCTAATACATTTTGCATAGAAAATAATATGATCCCCTATTGTTTCAATAGTAGATGTATTACCCATTGTCATTTTTTTTGTTTTATAAGTAATATTTGCTACAAAATTCTCCCCGCCAAAAACCTCATCCATCAATTCCCGAACATGATGAACATTCTCATCGGAAATCTGCACAAAAACACTACCGCTATCAGTCAAAAACTCCCGGGACAATAACAAACGATTGCGTAAATAACTCAGATAGGAATGTAACCCTAATTCCCAAGTATCTCGATAAGCTTGCACCATCTCCGGTTCGCAGGTGAAATCATCGTCATCGTTGTGTTTAACGTCGCGTTTTCTCACAAAAGGTTGAAAATTAGAACCAAATTTTACCCCGTAGGGAGGGTCAATATAAATCATCTTCACCTTACCCCCCATCCCCTCGTATTGCAGTAGGGAGTTCATCGTCACCAACGAGTCACCGAGAATCATCCGGTTTACCCATTTATCGTGGTACTCGTAAGCTCGGAGAATCTGGTCAGTAATTGACCATTTAGGGTTCTTCGTTACTTGGTATGGTTCGATAGGGGGCATAAATCGACTAAATCCTTATCTGGCAAGAGACTTAATTGATTAGTTCGCTCTAGATCAAAAATAATTGACAAAAATCGCCAAATGCCTTTCTATATAAGGGTTACATCCCTTATAACCCCCGTCCATTGCATAACAAAAACCGAAGAACCCCATTTAGGGTCATTAAATAGTTCAAATAGATTCAATTGTTCTCCTTTTTCCACCTTGTGGGATTTCAGGGTTTCAATAATTGCCCTAGTGGATAAACGTTCATGGACAAATAGGGGTAAAGTTGGCACTTGAAAAGATAATCTTTCGGCCTTTCCTGTCCAATTTAAAAACGGTTCACCCATCGCTTTGAGTTTACGCACTGCTATTTTGGCGGTTTCTAAATCTTCTGCCGCGAGAATTTGCTCAATTAAAGCCTCAGCTTGTTCTCGTGCGGGGTTTTCATCCCAGTTTAACTCCGGGGACAAGGAGGAATCATAACGATAGGTGACAGGGGGTTTCTTTTTCTTGAAGTGGGGTTCCGTGCCAATATCGGGGCGCTGGGGATGTTCCTCGCCATGGTTGTAACTTTTGGCTTCCGTTTTCTTGTTCGTCTTCTTGGGCATTAGCAACTCTTCCTCCAAGGCGAGGTCAATCTTTATTGTAACTGCTCAACAACCCCAAGAGAGCCAAAAAAAGGCGAACTTCTCTGG
>NZ_JASJFE010000019.1:0-6724 GCF_030067735.1 Microcystis sp. M53598_WE2
AATACCACTTGTTTCTGGTAATTCCATGGTTACGGGAGTAAAAGCCTCGTACTCACGCCCCAGATAATCCAATAAGGTGATGATAATATTAGCAATTAAATGGGCATCACGTCCATGCTTAGGAAGTGGAGACATAAGCAAGACTTCTCCATTGTGATATTTGATTTTAGGCTGAGAATTGTCGCCCCTTTGCCGAGACAAAGTTTGATAATCTAGCCAAGTGGCAGGTAATCTCACTAAGGACCCCGCCGGTAGCTCGATTTTATCTAGTGAAACTAAGGCAAACATGGCGCAAGGTTGCAGGTAAATGATCAGAAACGCTGTAAAATAAGTATAGGATATCTTCGATGCTCTCGATGCACAGCTTAACCTAATCGATAAATTAACTGAGTCTGGTAAGAAAACTTAAGCCTTGATAGTAGTTTCTTGATGAGCCAAAAATTATGCTATCGACTAACACAGTTTCCCCCCATATTATTCCCCCTCTCAAAAATGGCGATAGATTAACTCGTCCTGAATTCGAGCGCCGTTATCAAGCAATGACACAGCTAAAAAAAGCTGAATTAATCGCAGGAGTTGTTTATATGGCAGCCGCGGTGAGAGCCAAAAACCACGGTAAACCCCACGCTAATATTATCGGTTGGTTAACTGCCTACGAAGTGGCGACACCGGGAGTAGAAACACTGGATAATACTACTGTGCGACTGGATGGGGATAATCAACCACAACCAGATGCTTTATTAAGAATAGAAACCGGTGGACAATCAAGCATTAGTGAAGATGATTATGTAGAAGGCGCGCCGGAATTAATCGTGGAAATTGCCGCTTCTACTGCTTCCTACGATTTACACGAAAAACTCAAAGTTTATCGTCGCCAGGGAGTGCAAGAGTATATTATCTGGCGAGTTTATGACGTTCAATTAGATTGGTTTGGTTTAACTGATGGGGAATATTTGCCCCTAGAATCAAATCAAAATAACATCTTTTGTTCTCAAGTATTTCCTGGATTATGGCTGAATAAAAATGCTTTATTATCGGGTAATTTAGCCGAAGTTTTGGCAGTGTTACAGCAAGGAATAGCTAGTGAAAAACACCAAAATTTTTGTCAAACTTTGGCTAATAAATAACCAGGATAAACTTGATTTTTTTCTTAGTTGCCTAGGGATGGCTCAGAAAGATTAGCTGATTTTTCTTGCCAATCTTGACCGATTTTAATCGTCACATCAGAAGCGAGATTCCCCGTACTTTCCACCAAAACTTCCCCGACACCAAGGCTATTATGCAGGGCAGCAGCCAGGGAATTATCCCCTTTTTGAGCAATAATTTTGGTAGTTTCTAGAATTGGCGATGAAGACTTAGAGACAAAAACATTTTCATAACCAAACGAGCGTAGATATCTGACTAGAGCTTGCACCGCTTCTGGATTATCGATGCTATCTTCCACAGCTATGCGAGTCGGTTGCGTGGTTTCCTCAATGTCAGCCATAAAAGAGCCGTGGTTAAAATGTTGAGCCACTAGCTCTTGAATTTTACTTTGATTGGGCAACCAATAACTGATCCCTTGCCGACCATCACCATTAAAGTCTCCTGGTAGCAGTAGCATTTGCACATCAGCGCGCTGAGTTTTGGAGGCAAAGCCAGCTAGGGCGAGTAACTCCTCTAAACTGAGATTAGTATCGATATGATTGCGGATAACCTCGATAATATCGGGAATTTTCAATAAAGTTGCTGGTTTTAGGGTTTGTTCTACTAAAGACCGCATTAATTGCTGTTGTCGTTGGATACGACCGATATCGCCGTTAGCATCGTAACGAAAACGGGCAAACTGGAGGAATTTCTCGCCGTTGAGGTGTTGTTCCCCTTTTTTCAGGTCAATGTAGAGGTGTTGACTAAAATCTTTATACTTCATGTCTTTGGGAACATATACCGTCACCCCCCCCAAAGCATCAATTAATTTTTCCACACCCTGCACATTAATGCGAATATAGCGATCGATAGCCACTCCGTCCAAAAGATGACTAACCGTTTCCGCCGTTAAAGCAGGTCCACCGAGGGCGTTAGCTTCATTGATTTTTTTCTCCCCGTAACCCTCGATATCGGTGCGGGTATCCCGGGGGATGGAAAGCATGGTTAACTTCTGTCTTTGGGGGTCAAAACGCAGTAACAGCATGGTATCGGTTAAACCATCCAAGGAATTAACCGGGGCATGATAACCCAGATCTGGGGTTTGTGCTTCCTTGACATCGGATGTCAACACTTTCGCGCCAACTACCAGAATATTAACGGGGCGGTTGAGGGCGGGAAGTTGCAGATTTTGATAGGATATCGCCTGCTGATTGTTAAAAGCGGCGGCTTCTTGGGGACTAAGAGCAGCTTGTCGCAAAGGTGTGGAGGAGAGAGACACAGCCAACATAGCCCCCGCCGTAGCGGAAACTAGGGCGCAGCCAGTTAAGCCTAGGGCTGTCAGGAACCATTTACCCGACAATCGCCGCTTTTTAACAGGTTTAGCTGCTAATTTGCTTGATTTTCCGCTTTTAAGCCTTGATTTCGTCTTATTAACCACAAATTGCCTCACACAGTCACTAATTATCTCCCTAAAACCATATTTTAAAGGGATGAACTATTTGTTTTCTCAGATACCCGGAAAAGATCATTAAACTAATCGGGTTTTTTAGAGAGTTAGCAGATAATATAGCAGAATTTTTCCTTATAGTTCTTCTGCATGGCAATTTTGTCGAAATATCTAGGGTTTGTTTCGTGGGAGTGGGGAATGGGGAAGTGGGAAGTGGGAAGTGGGAAGTGGGGAAGTGGGGAAATTGAACTAAAACCCCAAAACCCCAAAACCCCAAAACCCCAACCCCCAACACCTAAAACCTGTCTCGGAGTCTGGGAGTCTCCTATCTCCTCATTGGCTGATTTTTTTGTGCAGAAATAACTTTTGTGGTCGATTAAATAACCAATTGATCAACCAACCGTCGGTTTTTTGCAGACGATAACCGCTACTTGAGTACAGTGACTGGGCCGCTAGATTATTATCGAGAACATGGAGGGAAAGTTCCTCAAAACCCCATTCTCTAGCGATCTGTTCACACTTGAGCAGCAATCTCCGGGCCAGACCGGCACGCCGGCGATCGGGACTAACGGCTAAATTAGAGATATAAGGAATGGGAACAGCTAAAAAAGAACTGGATTTTAAGGCGATTTCCGCCGTAGCAACAATAATTTCCTGAGGACCCGTGACGGTGACGCTGGTTTGACTGACTACCAGACAGTGATAGTAAGGGGTATCGGCGCGCAATCGTCCCCGTAAGTCCTCGTAAATGCCTAATTTAAAGATAGGACGCAGAAAAGACCAATAATTGGCCGTGGGGAAAAAACTATCGGTGAGAATTTCCGCCAAGCTTTTGAGATCTTGGCTTTGGGCCAAACGCACCTCGACGGTAATGGCGGCATTGTCACCGGTCGCTTCCGAGTCGGAGGGATTAGACAATAGGTATGAGATAAAACAGGAGTCCACTTTAATCACAGGAGTCGGCAGGGAAGGTGGGGATGGCAGTCCTTATCTGGGAAAGGTAAATAGGGGTGGGATTTAGTTGGGAGAATCAAGCATCTATCTTAAGGAGAAGACCGCAATTTTTCAAGACTACTGAATCAAAATCTCATCCATTCTACTGCCTATAGCCCCAGTTGGGGGAAAGACCGCTATTTTTCGGTAATTTTTTTTGATCGCCGGGCCATGGTTAAGATGGGACGATGCCGGTCAGAACTAATTTCTTTCTTTTTGGGTCAATTAACTATATTCTTTAATCTAATCTATCCTCCTACCCCCTCTATGATCAAGGAAATTTCCGCCTATTTACAAGTGTTCCGCAGTCAAAAAATGGCGGCTTTGTTATTCTTAGGTTTCGCTTCTGGATTGCCCTTGTTGCTCACCAGTCGCACCCTGCAAGCTTGGATGACCACCGAAGAAGTTCCTCTGGAATCGATCGGTTTATTTAGTTTATTCGCTCTCCCCTACTCTCTCAAATTTCTTTGGTCTCCCTTACTCGATCGCTATGTTCCTCCTTTTCTTGGTCGTCGTCGCGGTTGGATTTTAATCGCTCAAATTTGTTTAACTTTAGCGATTGGTTTTATGGCCTTTCAACAACCAAAACAATCTTTGGAATTATTGGCAATTAATGCTCTACTGATCGCTTTTTTTAGTGCCAGCCAAGATATTGCCTACGATGCCTATCGCACAGATATTTTAGAAAAATGGGAGATGGGTGCTGGGGTAGCGATCGGGGTTTTAGGTTATCGTTTGGCTTTAATTTTAACCGGTTCGCTCGCTTTAATTTTAGCCGATCACTTTCCCTGGCCTCTCGTCTATCTTTTCCTAGCTGGATTGATGGCTTTAACGATTATTTGGTCTTTTTTCGCCCCAGCTACTCCCCCTAGAGATGATACTCCTCAAACCCTTTTAGAGGCGGTTTGGTTGCCTTTCCAAGAGTTTTTTCAACGCTATCGATTAGGTCAAGGAATCGGTATTCTCGCCTTTATCGTTCTCTATCGTTTAGGGGATGCTTTAGTTAATAATATGGTGACTCCTTTTCTCTTAAAAACTGGTTTCAGTCAAACCGATATCGGGGCGATACAAGGGGGCATGGGCATGATAGCAACTATGGTGGGAGTTTTATTAGGTGGTTCCCTGTTAAGTCGTTGGGGAATTAATCGATCGCTCTGGATTTTTGGCGGCTTGCAAGCTATTAGTAATTTAGCCTATTTTACTTTAGCAAATTTAGGGCAAAATTATCCTTTTATGGTCTTGGCTATTAATATTGAAAACTTCTGCGGTGGCTTAGTCACTGCCGCTTTTGTGGCTTTTTTAATGAGTCTTTGCAATGCTCGTTTTACCGCTACTCAGTACGCCCTCTTATCAAGTTTAATGGCCTTTAGTCGCGATATTTTGGTGGCTCCCGCCGGAGTTTTAGCTGAGGCGATCGGTTGGCAGTGGTTCTTTTTAATCACAGTAATTGCCGCTTTACCCGGGTTAGCTTTATTGCCTTTATTTGCTCCTTGGCAAGAGGACAATTGAGCTAATTGATGATTTATTCCTCCGATTTCACTCGCATAACTACTAAAGTCATATCGTCACTACTGTCATTTCCTAAACCGGTAAAAGCGGCCACTTTTCCAAATAAATATTCTAGAATCTGTTCGGGATCGGTGTACTGTTGACAGGCTTCTTTAACTGCCGATAGCCAATTTTTCTGATCAAATCTTTCCCCTTTCGAGTTAACTGCATCGGTAAAGCCATCGGTATAATAGATCAGCGTATCTCCCGCTTCTAATTGCACTTGGGCATCGTCATAGATAGAATCGGCCTCTAAACCAACTAATGTCCCTTCCGTGTCGAGAGACTCTAACTCTCCCGTTTTGGCCCGCCACCAGAGGGTGGGATAATGGGCAGCATTACTGTAGCCAAGACGGCGCGTCAGGGGATCATACTCGGAATAAAATAATGTCACGAAACGATGAGAATTATCGAGATCGGCATACATAACCCGATTGAGATGACGCAAAATCTGGGCCGGGGAGTGACGATTTAACACTTCCGCTCGCAACATTCCCCGGGTCATGGTCATCAATAATCCTGCCGGGACACCTTTTCCCATGACATCACCGATGACTATACTCCAAGGAGCGGCACTGGCTTCCCTTTCCGCCTCCGTTGCCGGTTTAAATTGATCGTAGTTGCAGGGGATAAAATCATAATAGTCGCCACCAACGCGATTAGCCGTTTGGCAGTGGGCTGCCAATTCTACCCCCTGAATTTTCGGACATTGCCGGGGTAAAAGACGATTTTGGATTTCGGCAGCGATTTCTAACTCTCGATCCTGACGTTCCTTGGCACGCAATTCGAGCGTTAATTCATTATTAGCTATAGCCACCGCCGTTTGATCGGCCACTAGCTGCAGCAGTTTCCGACGGGTGGGTGTCCAACCATAATCGGGATCGCGACTGAAAACGTATAAACGCCCCCGCTCACTATTTTTTACTAAAACAGGCGTACTATAAACCTGCGTACCCTGTCCGAGAGTTTGCCGGATTTTATGGTCGAGACTATCGAGAAGCGATCGATGATTTTTATTCTCAAGTGCCGGTTCTTGGTTTAATTGTCGGATAATTGCCTCTAATTGTCGGCGTAGTTCCCCATTAATTTGATTATCTTGGCAATGGAGTTGATCGAGCGCCACTTGACCGTTATTTTTGCTCAAAATCAATGCCCCTCCCTCCGCGTCTGCCACTCGTGCGGCCATCAAGGGGGTAAGATCGAGGAATTGGTTTAAATTATTGAAACTCCGCAGGGCAAAACCGAGGGAACTTAAGAGATTTTGAACTTTGTTTTGTTCGCGATATAAACTAGCGACTAACTCTTTTAAGGCTAAAATTGGCTTGATATCGGTACTTTGATCGCCCATATTGACGGTGGGAGTGGTGAGGGTGTCGCTCGGTTCCGGCTCAGAAAGCATAAAATGATCTTTGTGGCGGTGACATGATTATAGCTAGATGGTCATTGGGTTATGACCTGTTTAAGTCTAACAGTATAGTCGATCTTTTCCTGACCGCCACAATTTAACCCTGATGTTTTACCATTTCCGTTTTTTGACGCTCCCCGTCTCTTTAGACGGGGATTCTTCGTTCATTGAGTCTCCGTTAGCAAGCAGGATTTCTCCAACCAACC
>NZ_JASJFE010000172.1:0-6782 GCF_030067735.1 Microcystis sp. M53598_WE2
AAATGGGGCGAAAGTCTGTGGACTCTGTGTAAGACAGTACATGGTTTTTTAACTGTGGTATGCGACGGTGGTGGAAGCAGAAACTTAAATCGTGAGGTTTAGGAATCGCCGCACTTTTAGGGCGGCGAGGATGTCAATAAAGATGAGGCTAATCTCTGCCATCTTAGGGCATACTGTGAGTGTAACGAAGCACTATATTACTCAGTTTGCTTTCCCACTCCTTCCCTAGCTGAATCTCTATCTTGGAGAAGCCATAGTCATGATCGAAATGAAAGTCGCTGGAATTGCCCTAGACGCTATCACTCGCAGTCCCATTGTACTACTCAAGGATGGTTCCGAGCGTCGCGCCCTACCTATCTACATCGGACAAGATCAGGCTAAGGCCATTATCACCGTCCTCGAACAACAAAAACCCCCTCGTCCCCTCACCCACGATTTGATCGCTAATATTTTTAAAGTTTGGGACATGGATTTAGAAAAGATTATCATCCATTCTCTCCAAGATAATACCTTTTATGCTGTTCTCTGTCTCCAGCGCGGCGAAGTCAAAAAAGAAATCGATTGTCGTCCCAGTGATGCGATCGCTATTGCCCTGCGTACCAACAGTCCCGTCTGGGTAATGGAAGAAGTGATCGCTTCCGCTTCTATTCCCGTCGATCGTGACGCGGATGAAGAGGAACGTCAAGCTTTTCGCAATTTCGTCTCCAATCTTAGCCCCTCAGACCTGATCCAACGTCGCGGTGATTTTAGTGAGCAGTGAAAATTCAGGAGATAGGAGATAGGGGTTTAGGGGTTTAGGGGTTTAGGGAAATTTCAGCCAAATGCTCCACTGCCCCACTGCCCCACTTCCCCACTTCCCCACTTCCCCACTGCCCCACTTCCCCACTTCCCCACTTCCCCACTCCCCCATCACCCCACACCCCACACCCCACACCCAATACCTTCTAACTGGTAACTGATAACTGGTAACTGATAACTGATAACTGGTAACTGAATCAATGCGTTATCGACGATTTGGCCGTACTAATTGGCAATTTTCGCTGTTTTCCCTGGGGACAATGCGCTGTTTGTCCTCAGAGTCGGTGTTTACCGCAACAGTTGATCGCGCCCTAGAATTGGGGATTAATCACCTAGAAACGGCCAGAGGTTACGGTAATAGCGAAGTTTTTCTCGGTCGCTACCTGCAGCGTCAAGGGCTGCGGGAGCAAGTTTATCTGACTACGAAATTAGTCCCCACTCCCGATCGCCAAACTATGGAAAAAGCGATCGCCGAATCCCTAGAACGATTACAATTAAATTACCTCGATTGTCTAGCAATTCACGGTATTAACACCCGCGAGCATTTAAACTGGATTAAAGACCCGCAAGGCTGCATGAAAGCCGTTTTTCTGGCCCAAGAAGCTGGAAAAATCGGTCATATTGGCTTTTCTACCCATGCACCCCTAGAAATTATTCTGGAGACGATCAATACAGATTTCTTCGCTTTTGTCAATATCCATTACTATTTTTTTTGGCAAAGACAGCAACCGGCGATCGCTTTAGCCCAAGCAAAGGACATGGGTGTGTTTATTATTTCCCCTGCTGATAAGGGAGGGGGTCTCCACAGACCTCCCAAGAAGCTAGAGGAATTATGCGCTCCTTTTTCACCCCTAGAGCTAAATTATCGCTTTTTATTGAGCGATCCGCGCATTACTACCCTCAGCGTCGGGGCAGCGATACCAGAGGAATTAGAGACAATTATTAACGTATGCGAAGGAGATCAGCCCCTAGATGCGGCAGAAATTGCCGTTTTTAAGCGTTTAGAGGCACATTTAACCGATAAATTGGCTACAGATTTATGTAGCCAATGTTATCAATGTTTACCCTGTCCCGAAAATATTAACATCCCTGAAGTGTTGAGACTGCGGAATCTGGCAGTAGCTTACGAAATGACCGATTTTGGCCAGTATCGCTATCGAATGCTGGAAAATGCCGGTCATTGGTTCCCCGGACGCAAAGCGAATAATTGTACTGAATGCGGTGATTGTTTACCTCGCTGCCCGGAAAAATTGCCGATTCCCCGGCTGTTATTTGATACACACGAACTACTTAACGGCCCGCCGCGACGGAGATTGTGGTCATCTTAGGACGAAACTGGGAAAAATTTTTTTTGGGGATCGTCAAAGTGTAAAAACTATCTTAAGATTAACAGGTAAGAGAATTAACTTTCTTGAATTTAAAGAGACAAAAAACAAGAAATAGATTAAGGAGTAAAGGATATGGCACTCGTCCCCATGCGGTTATTGTTGGATCACGCGGCTGAGAACGGATATGGCATCCCCGCTTTTAACGTAAATAATATGGAGCAGATCCAAGCGATCATGCAAGCGGCGGCAGCCACCGACAGCCCCGTTATCCTGCAAGCTTCTCGCGGTGCGCGCAAATATGCAGGGGAAAACTTCCTGCGTCACCTGATCACCGCCGCGGTGGAAACCTATCCTCATATCCCCATCGTGATGCACCAAGATCACGGTAATGAACCCGCCACCTGCTACTCGGCGATCCGTAACGGTTTCACCAGTGTTATGATGGATGGTTCCCTAGAAGCGGATGCTAAAACTCCCGCCACCTACGAGTACAACGTTAACGTTACTGCTGAAGTAGTAAAAGTTGCTCACTCGATCGGTGCTAGTGTGGAAGGGGAACTCGGTTGTTTAGGTTCCTTAGAAACCGGTAAAGGAGAAGCGGAAGATGGCCACGGTTTTGAGGGAGAATTAGATCACTCGATGCTGTTAACCGATCCCGATGAAGCGGTGGATTTCGTCGAAAGAACCCAAGTAGATGCTTTAGCAGTAGCCATTGGTACTAGCCACGGCGCTTACAAATTTACCCGCAAACCCACCGGCGAAATTCTCGCTATTAGCCGCATTGAAGAAATTCATAACCGCTTACCCAATACTCACTTGGTCATGCACGGTTCTTCCTCGGTCCCCGAAGATCTCCTCGAATTAATCAACCAATTCGGTGGCGCTATCCCTGAAACCTACGGTGTTCCCGTGGAAGAAATCCAAAAAGGCATCAAGAGTGGTGTGCGTAAAATCAATATCGACACCGACTGCCGTTTAGCAATTACCGCCGCAGTTCGTGAAGCACTATTCAGCAACCCGAAAGAGTTTGATCCCCGTTTCTTCCTGAAACCCTCGATCACCTATATGCAGAAAGTTTGTGCCGATCGCTATCAACAATTTGGTACCGCCGGTAACGCCAGCAAAATCAAACAAATGTCCCTCGATGACTACGCAGCCAAATATGCTAAAGGGCAATTAACCCAAGTCAGCAAAAAAGTTGTGGCTGTCTAGTAGCTGAACAATTAAGCGATCGCTTAATGGCACCGATCTAGTAGAATTTTTTGGGGTGGTTAACCATAACTACCCTCTTTTTTATGGGAATGCCTTCAAGGGAAAGAGTTACCAGATAAGAATCGATTTCAGAGAAAAGACTATACTGAAAATAATCAGCAGATCAGCACTGGATTTATAAGAGAAGCAAGATGAGAAAAAAATCGTTGTGGGCGGGATTATTGGTGGGATTTTGGTTTTGTCTGACTTGGATGGCATGGACACCCACAGCAGCCGCCTTTAGCGAAGAACAAAAATTACTACTACAATCTTGGCGATTAGTCAACCAATCTTATTATGATGACACCTTTAATCATCAAAACTGGTGGCAGGTGCGGGAACAATTCATCAAAAAACCCCTCAACGATCGGACGGCGGCCTATAATACCATCGAACAGATGTTAGCCACCCTCGATGAACCTTTTACCCGTCTCCTGCGACCGGATCAATACCATAACCTACAAATTAGCACCACGGGGGAATTATCGGGGGTAGGACTGCAAATTAATATCAATCCTGACAATGGTTACTTAGAAGTAGTTGCCCCCCTTGCCGGTTCTCCTGCTGAGGCCGCTGGTTTGACTAGCCACGATCGCATTTTGTTTATTGATGGCATCGATACCACTACTTTAACCCTCGATGTAGCAGCAGCCAAAATGCGCGGGACCGCCGGAACAGAAGTTTCCTTAGTCATTCTTCCCTATCAAAAAAGTCAACCAAAAACCCTATCTTTAACCCGTCAACGCATTTCTTTAAGTCCAGTAGTAGCGGTTTTAGATAAAAATTCTAGTTCCTTGCCCATCGGTTATGTGCGCTTAAATCAATTTAGTGCTAACGCTGCCAAAGAAGTCTCGGAAGCGGTGACAGATTTACAAAAACAAGGGGCAAAGGGTTATATTTTAGATTTAAGAAATAACCCCGGTGGTTTACTGCAAGCGGGCATAGAAATCGCTCGGATGTGGATTAATCAGGGAACGATCGTTTATACGGTTAATCGTGAGGGAATTGCCGATAGTTTTGCCGCTGCTGGCAATGCTTTAACCGATGCGCCTTTAGTGGTTTTAGTCAATCAGGGAACCGCCAGCGCCAGCGAGATTTTAGCCGGAGCATTACAGGACAATCAGCGAGGGGTTTTAGTGGGAGAAAAGACTTTCGGTAAGGGATTAATTCAGTCCTTATTCGAGTTACCCGATGGGGCAGGATTAGCGATTACCGTCGCTAAATATGAAACTCCCGCCCACCATGATATTCATAAGTTAGGCATTATGCCCGATCAAGTGGTGGCACAGGAACCGATCACATATCAGGAAATCGGCACCGAAAAAGATAGTCAATACCAAACGGCAATTCAGTTTTTAAACCAGAAGACCGTTTTAGCCAAAGCTTCCTAAGTGGGGTTTTCAGTTATCAGTTACCAGTTATCAGTTATCAGTTATCAGATGCGAGTTTTCAGGATTCTTCGTTACTTGGTATAGTTCGATCGGGGGGCATAAATCGACTAAATCCTTATCTGGCAAGAGACTTAATTGATTAGTTCGTTAGAGAGGGAAAACAATTAACAAAGATCGCATCAATGTCTTTATATATAAGGGTTTTATCCCTTATAGCCCCGTTTATTGCCTAAGACAAACAAAAAGAACCGTTTTCAGTTTACTGTTTACTGTTTACTGTTTACTGATCACTGAAAAAACTTCCCACACCCCACACCCGACGGCATAGGTCGAACAAATTAGCCATTTTTTCCATCAATATCTAAATTAAGATGGAAACCTGTTTGATTTGAAGAGAATGCTAACATCGATTAGAATTTTCCCAGTCCGGGCTTTTCAGTCTTGCAACCTTGACTCATCCTTGATTTTACTGCCATGCAGAGATATATTCGATCGCCCCTAGCCCTAACCCTGAGCATCACCCTGTTAGCTAATTTTTTAACCGCTTGTAATAATGCCCAAACCCCCGATAACACTGCCTCTAGTCCCACCACCACTGGCCCCGGTGATCAAGGCTTAAAATTAGGGGCTTTACTGCCCATTACTGGAGATTTAGCCGCTATTGGTCAAAATATGCCCGAAGCAGCCGCCCTAGCGGTAGAGACTATCAATGCCTGTGGTGGAGTCAATGGCAAACCCGTCACCCTCGTGAAAGAAGATGACCAAACCGATCCCGCCGCCGGTGCTTCAGCGATGACGAAACTAGCGGAGGTGGATAAAGTAGCCGGTGTGATCGGTTCCTTTGCCAGTAGCGTCTCAGGAGCAGCCGTCGATGTGGCGGTGAGAAAGAAAGTTATGTTAGTCTCTCCGGGTAGCACCAGTCCTGTATTTACTGACAGGGCGAAAAAAGGCGATTTTCAAGGTTTTTGGGCGCGGACGGCTCCCCCGGACACCTACCAAGCTCAAGCTTTAGCGGTCCTAGCTAAGAAAAAGGGTTTTCAAAATGTGGCCACCGTCGTGATCAATAACGATTACGGAGTCGGATTTGAACGGGAATTCGTGAGCGCTTTCGATAAATTAGGCGGCACTATCACTAATAAGCAAAATCCTGTCCGTTATGACCCGAAAGCTGCCACTCTCGATAGTGAAGCGGCGGCTGCCTTCGCTAACCAACCGGATGCTGTAGCGGCAGTCCTTTACGCTGAAACGGGCAGTTTATTACTGCAAGCGGCCTATAAACAGGGATTGACCAAAGGAGTTACCGTCCTCCTCACCGATGGGGTTTATTCGGAAGATTTCACCAAACAGGTGGGGAAAGGAACCGATGGTAAGTCAATTATTGCCGGCGCCCTAGGTACAGTCCCTGGGGCCGACGGTCAAGCTTTAAGCGCTTTTACTACTCTCTGGAAAGAAAAGACCGGCAAGGATGTCACTGCTTTTGTTCCCCATACTTGGGACGCGGCGATTTTATTGATGTTAGCAGCCGAGGCGGCTAAATCTAACACTGGTGAAGGGATTCAAAGCAAGATTCGTGAGGTGGCTAACAGTCCGGGTACGGAAGTAACCGATGCTTGTCAAGCCATGGAAATGATTCGCAAAGGCGAGGATATTAACTATCAGGGGGCCAGTGGCAATGTGGATATCGATGAAAATGGCGATGTGGTCGGTAGTTACGATGTCTGGACTGTCAAGGATGACGGGACTCTCAAGGTTATCGATCAGGTGACACCTAATCAGTAATCAGTAATCAGTGAGCAGGAGTCAGGAGGCAGAAGGCAGAAGGTAGAAGGCAGGAGGTAGGGGATAGGGTGATAGGGATTTAGGGGTTTAGGGAAATTTCAGCCAAATGCTCCACTTCCCCACTACTTCACTACCCCACTTCATAATTCATCGAAAATTTGGGTCTGAAACCCCGTCGTTCTACGACGGCTTTACTGTTAAATATGAGCATCGTTTACGAAATATATGCTAAAAT
>NZ_JASJFE010000694.1:0-2071 GCF_030067735.1 Microcystis sp. M53598_WE2
AATAATGGGGCAGGAAAAACAACAATTTTAAATGCTTGTACCTGGGTTCTTTATGAAAAATTTACGGCAGCTTTTGCCGAACCAGAGTTATTAGTTAATAAACGGGCAATTACGGAGGTAAGCACGGGGACCTCCCTAGAATGTTCCGCAGAAGTAAACTTTGAACATGAAAATAAACGCTATCAGGTAAAACGAAAATTTTTCGCCTATCAAGATGTAAATAGTAAAATTAAATACGGTCAAAATAGTTTATATATGCTCTACGCTGGTGATGATGGCAATTGGTACACACCCAATCAACCACCAGAGGATATTATTAATCAAATTTTACCCGAAAGTTTACACCGTTATTTCTTTTTTGATGGGGAATATATCGATCATCAATTTCGCAGTAGTAGCCAAGGTAAAATCGCCGAGGATACAAAAGAATTATTGGGAGTTAAAGTATTAGATCGAGCGATCGAGCATTTAAAAAAAGCCAAAAAATCTTTACAAGATGAGCTTAAAGATTTAGGTGAATCGGATTTAAAAAAGTTATTGAAACAGGAAAGTAAAATCGAGCAGGATTTCGAGAAATTAAAACAGCGTCAGCAGGATATTATTAACCAGTTATCCCAGCAGGAAGAATTAAAAAAGTCCGTGACTAATCGCTTGCTAGAGTTAAGTGGTGCCGAGGAATTAAAACAGTTAAAAGAAAAATTAGAACAACAGGAAAGAAATCTGCGGCAAGATTTAGTCAGAACTAAGGATAAGTTAAAGAAATTAATTTCCCAGCAAGCTTATCAAGTCTTTTTAAAAGAAATTAATCAAAATTTTCAGCAATTAATTGATCGCCTGCGACAACAAGGGGAATTACCCAGTGGTATCAAACAGCAATTTGTCCAACAATTATTAGAGCGAAAGAAATGTATTTGTGGTCAGGAATTACAGGAGAATAGCCAAGCTTATTTACAGGTACAAGATTGGATGAATAAAGCAGGAATGGCCGATGTGGAAGAAGCGGCCATTCGCTTATCTTCCACAGTCAAAGAAATAGATAAACGAGTCTTAGATTTTTGGCAAGAAGTGGATAATTATCAAGCTAATATTCACCAATGGCGCTTAGAATTATCTTTAGTAGAATCAGAATTAGATGAAGTGCGGGATAAATTTCGCCATTATCCCGATGAAGATATTAAAAATCTGCAATCTCGCTTAGATGCGATCGAGGATTCCCTAAAAGATTTACGCTTGGAACAGGGCAGCAATAAAAATCAACTAGATATCTATGAAAAAGAGTTAGAATCCCTGCAAAAACAGGTACAAAAACAGCAACAAAAAGAGGAAAAATCTAATTTAGGACAACGACGTATTTTAGCGACTCAAGAGGCAATTAATCGCATTAGTGAGGTAAGACAGAGATTAGAAAATCAGTTTCGTTTGTCCTTAGAAAAACGGGTACAGGAAATCTTCAGCTCAATTTCTTTTACTCCCTATATTCCCCGTATTAGTCCCGATTACGAGGTAAGATTATTAGAAAATACCACAGGATTTGCCATTCCCGTGGCAGCTTCTACCGGAGAAAATCAGATTCTCAGTTTATCTTTTATCGGGGGAATTATCGATCGAGTGCGAGAATGGAGTCAGAAAAATACTTTGATGGGAATTGATAGCAGCACTTTTCCTCTGGTGATGGATTCTCCTTTTGGTAGTCTTGATCATATCTATCGTCGGCAAGTTGCGATCGCTATTCCTAAATTAGCCAATCAGTTAGTTGTTTTAGTGACAAAAACTCAATGGAGAGGAGAAGTAGAAACCGAGATTTCTCCCTATATTGGTAAAGAATATGTGTTAGTTTATAATTCTCCGAAAGCGGATTGTCAAGAGGATTTAATTCATCTTCATGGTGTTGATTATTCTCTAGTGAAACGCAGTCCTAATAATTTTGAATATACGGAAATTATCGAAGTTAATCGATTTTCCTCCTGACTGCTAAATGGCTGCATCTCACCTTTGCAGAAATACAGACAATCAGCAATTATCATTGACTCTTAAATTGGTACAAAAATATGAACAATCGCGTGTAAGCATC
>NZ_JASJFE010000578.1:0-1716 GCF_030067735.1 Microcystis sp. M53598_WE2
AGTTCGATAATATTTTGGGTGATTCCTAGTTCGTGCATTTTCAGTTATCAGTTATCAGTTATCAGTTATCAGTTATCAGTTATCAAGGAAATTTCAACTAAAACCCCAAAACCCCAACTATTTGAGGGTTCAAAACAGCAAAAATAAGGATTAAATTGCCTAAAATCTGTAAATAGACCATTTAATTGATTATTATTCATTTTTAATTCTCCTGACTCCTGACGACCGGCTCCTGACTACTGACGACCGGCTCCTGACTACTGACTCCTGACTCCTGACTTCTAACCCTAACAACAAACTTTTTCAGCAAACCCTAATTAACATATTCTCGGTAATTGTTCACCGACTAACATATCGAGAATCCTTTTAGTGCCGAAAGCGGTTTTTAAGTAAACTAAATTGGGGGGAGAAGCGACGACTTCCCCGATACAAGCGGCATTTTTGCCGTCAGGATGGGAACGCATCACTGCTAAAACGCGATTTTCCGCTTCTGGTGGCACAACAAGGACTAATTTGCCCTCATTTGCTAGATAAAGCGGTTCTAAACCCAATAATTCGCACATTCCTCGCACTTCTTCCCGGATGGGGATCGCCGTTTCCCGCACCTGTATTCCCACCCCTGAACTTTGGGCAAATTCGTTTAAAACTGTGGCTAATCCGCCTCTAGTGGCATCCCGCATCGCTTTAACTTCTGGGCAAACTGTCAGAATTGCAGAAATTAAAGAATTCAGGGCTTGACAATCGCTTTCAATTGTGCATTGCAGGTCTAATTCGCCCCGGGCAATCAGAATGGCGGCACCGTGATCCCCCAGAAAACCGTTAATCAAAATGCGATCACCAACTTGTAAATTATTGGCACTGGAATGGATTCGGGCCGGAATTACCCCCACTCCAGAGGTATTAATAAATATTTGATCCCCTTGTCCCCTGGGAACGACTTTTGTATCCCCGGTGACGATTTTTACCGCTGCTTTGTCGGCGGCTATTTTCATGCTGGTAACGATGGTTTTTAGGGTGTCGATAGATAAACCTTCTTCGAGGATAAAACTACAACTGAGATAGAGAGGAATTGCCCCACCGACAGCCAAATCATTAACGGTTCCATTGACTGCTAAACTGCCAATATCACCCCCTGGAAAGAATAGGGGAGAAACCACATAGGAATCGGTGGTAAATGCCAAGCGATCGCCTATTTTAGCCAAATCTTTAATCTCAAATCGGGCTTGATCTTCAAGGGGTGCCAGTAAGTTATTATCGAAGTTATTAACGAATATCTCGTTAATTAAATCCCGCATTGCTCTGCCACCGCTGCCATGGGAGAGAGTGATATTTGTGTCGGTAATTTTTGTTTTTTTTAATTTTAAAGAAGCTGAAGGAGTGCTAGTCATAGGTGAGGTAGTAAGTTTTCGTTTTGAGGAGTCGGTGGTCGATAGCAAATTAGGTTAAACTTTATCTTAATCAGAAACGCTGTCATAGCTTACTGCTAGATTAGCTTAATGGGTTTCTGGTATTTCTCGCACTTTTTCTACAGTTAAGTCCAAGGCTTGAGCAATTTGTTCTACCGTTAAACCTAAAGCCAATAAACGCGGCACAGATTCTAGTTTACCTTCCAGTTTACCTTCCAGTTTACCTTCCAGTTTACCTTCCAGTTTACCTTCCAGTTTACCTTCCAGTTTACCTTCTTCTCGAACGTCTTGAAAATAACGGGTTTGTTTC
>NZ_JASJFE010000070.1:0-3779 GCF_030067735.1 Microcystis sp. M53598_WE2
AGAAAGAATAGATTCATAAATATATTTCTATATAATAGCCCCATTCATGCAATTGTACTCCTGACTCCTAACCCAACCAACAAACTTTTTCAGCCAACCCTACTTAGGTTCTCACTAAGGATTTATTGACAGTGGCTTCAATTTGATAAATAGATGAAAGGACGCTACCTTGATGATTATTGACCAGATCGTATTTGACTTCTTGTAAATAATTAAAAATGGCATCCCGCAGAATCGGTTTTTCAATGTTTACCCGGTGCTGATAGTCCCATAAATCCCAAACTATCAAACCAATTCCCACGATTGGATCGATTAATTCTGCCCCAAAACTACTCGCTACTGCCCCACCGGTTTTAGTGGCAATTTTCGCCCCCGTTTTTCCCGCTAGGGACAAATAAACTGTACTGCCCACTTTCATCACTGGGACCAGAGATTTAACTCCTAAAGCAGTCGTGCCACCGACTAAAAGTTTAATTGATGTGTTAGAAATATTGCCCTCGGTATCTTTAATTGTTACGGCCATATCACTAAGATAACGGTCCCATTTGCCTTGGGGAATTTGATAACTAGCCTGTATATTTGCCAATTCATTGCTTAAATTATTGACATATAAATTAACAGCATCCCTAGTAATTCTCTCTAGACGCAATTGAGCCTCTTGGGGACGAATTACCCGTTTAGTAAACTCGGTTTGAATAGTTTTGGTCAAATTTTCTGCCACCACCTGTTCCGGGAGTGGATTATCTGTATTGACCCAGTGAGCGATCGAGGAGTATAATCCGCTTAAAAAGGCCTTGCCCTCAAATTGTTTTTGATTGAAATAGTTAAAATACCAAGGCAGAAAACCCTGATCTACTCGTGTCATCAACTCCTCCACCCATCCCTCAATTTCTCCTAGGGCGAAGCTTTGAGAATTTGCTCTGGCTGTCTGTAAAGCTTGGCTAATCTCCCGATCGATTTGACTGTTAGATTTTTCGGGTATAGTGATGGGAATCTCTAGGTTAGTTTCGGTAGCAACCCTAGTTTTTAACGGTTCATTGCCGGCAGTTCCTAGCCAAATTTTCCCTAAAAGAGGCAAGATAACCACTAGAACAACTATAGCCCAAATTAACGGGGTTATTGCCTTAATCAGTTGACTGATTGCCTGAATGCGGTTAGTTTTTTCACTATACTGAGGTGGCTCAATATTCTCTTGTGAATCTGGCCTGGAGTTCATCAGTTAACCTACTTAAAATTATTAGATCATTGTTCTCAAAAAACCGCAGAAACCCCAATTTTCCGAGCAGTAATCTGGAGAGGACATTATCGGGCAAAAGGCAGCCAATACCCGATAAATATCGGCAATTTTAGCGAATCTCTGCCTTCATCCGTTCAAGGGTTTGCTGCATTTGGTCGAACATCATTTGGGGAGTCATACCAAATTGACCTAATTGGGTTTTTAGCTGTTCTACGGTCATTTGGGCGGAAAAATCCTCAGATAACTCAAAACGCTTCATAAATATCTTGTAGCGTTCCATTAACTCCTCCATCCTATCGATAAAGATTATTTTACCCTCTCGATCGAATTTCCCGTACTCGCTGCCTAGTTGTGTGAGAGACTGGTAATCTTCAAATAGCTGTCTAGCTTCCTGTTGAACCACTTCTGAGTCAAAGAATCCCATAATCTTAAAACTGCTTATCGTCGATAGTTATTCTCTCCCCTATTTTATTTTAGCCTGGGAAAAAGTCTAGCTCCAGCCGATTTACGGATTACCGTATTGGGGAAATCGAGAAGATCACAAACGACCCCCGTCCCGGTTTAACCGTTGCCCCAGGGAGTTTAAGATTAAAAGTGATCAGACCTCTTGTAAAAATCAAAAATTGTCCTTTAACTGCCCCACAGTGGCTATTTCGCTAAATTTGGGCTGCAGCCCTTATAATTTGCCAAAACGACGATGACGACCCTGATAATCTTTTAAAGCGCGGTGAAATTGCACTCGATCGAAATCGGGCCAGAGGGTGTCAGTAACGTAGATTTCCGCGTAGGCCATTTGCCAGAGTAAAAAATTACTAATTCGCATTTCCCCACTACTGCGAATTAACAGGTCTGGGTTAGGAATCCCGGCAGTATAAAGATACTGTTCAAAGAGAGATTCATCGATCGCTTCCGGGGAGACTAAACCCTGTTGCACCTGACGAGCGATCGCCTGACAAGCTTGCACGATCTCCTCTCGGCCACCATAATTAGTAGCCACCGTAAATTGAATACCGGAATTTTTGCTAGTTTCTGCTTGAGATTTAGCAATTTCCCGTCTTAAAGACTCTGGCAAGGCTGATAAATTACCAATAAAGCGAATTTTGACATTTTGCTGCATCATTTCTTCTAATTCGCGCCGCAAAACCCGCTCGAATAGAGTCATTAAAAACTCTACTTCCTCGAGGGGACGACCCCAATTTTCTGTAGAAAAAGCATAAGCGGTTAAAGCGGGAATCCCCCAGTCACGACAACAGCGCAGCAAGTCTTTTAGTGCATCTACTCCCCGTTGATGGCCCATAATCCGCGGTAAACCACGATTTTTCGCCCAACGACCGTTCCCATCCATAATCACTGCGACGTGCTGAGGCAAACGGTTTTTATCTAAATCCGTAGGTAATTCTGGTGACAAGCTCGGTTTAAGAGTCATTTTCTATCTTTGGGGGTTGCTCTGGGCGAACGGGAGAATTTTTCTAAGATTAGACGACCTTTTAAGCCAATTGTACGCCCTAAACGTCCCCAACTCGGTGCGACCACTTCCCCCTCTCCCGACGGAGAAAACTTCGCTTCGAGAAGCTCTTTTAGTTTACTACTGGTTAAAGGCCGATCCAAATTACCCCCCGACGCGAGGGAAATCGAGCCGGTTTCCTCAGAAACCACAATACAGATACAATTATCTAGCCTTTCGGTAATGCCCATGGCCGCCCGATGACGGGTGCCTAATTGCCTAGAGGTACTGCGCTCCGATAAGGGTAGAATAACACCCGCGGCCACCACTCGATCGCCCCGAATAAATACGGCCCCATCGTGCAGTAAAGTTTTAGTTTGAAAAATAGTTTGAATTAATTCCTTAGATACTTGGCCATTGAGCGTCACCCCCGGATTGACAAACACCTTGGTGTCGAGATTGCCACTGGTTTCTAATACCATCAGCGCACCGGTGCGATTTTGAGATAGATCCTTCACCGCGTCCACTAACTCATCAATGACATTATCGGTCTTGGGAGTGGGGGAACTTTTTTTAAATAATTCCCACACTTGACCTTTGCCCAATAATTCTAAAAAACGGCGGAATTCCGACTGAAAAATCACAGCAATCGCCACTGCTGCCCCCAAAATCAATTTTTCTAGGACTAACCCCAGCAAGCGCAATCCTAGGGCATCGCTAATCACCGAGGCCAGCATTAAGTAGATTAGTCCTCGCACCATCCAAAAGGTACGCCGCTCGCCGATAATTAGCAGCAGCATATAGGTAAGGAGGAGAACTAACCCAAAGTCTAGGACTGACAGACCATGGCTGAGAATCCAGGACAATAACCGGCGAGGATCCAGAAAAAAACCCGACATGGGGGACGATAGCGATGAGGTTTATATTAAGGAGAGTCGAGTGGTTGACATACCCCACGCCGTAAACGGACGTGGATTCTTCTCGCATCACTGCTGTGAATTTCTGGCTCAACGAGTCCACTTGAATTAGATTCCTGGCGAAATCCAACCCAGAGGTGGTTCTCTCCTCAGACTTTCGCGACCTTACAGAAGCCTGTTC
>NZ_JASJFE010000935.1:0-4002 GCF_030067735.1 Microcystis sp. M53598_WE2
AGTGGCAATGACTCCCTTAGCAATCTACGGTTTACAACGCTGGACAGGATACTGGCAAGCAGGAAATATGGCCATTTATCCAGATTTCTATACCTGGACTAAAGGCAGTTGGTTTTTAATGGAATTAGGCACGATTATCGCGGGATTAATAACTTTGCGATTTGTTAAATTTCCCTTCTTAACTGCACCCATTGCCTTTAGTCTGTGGTATATGTCAATGGACTTAACTCCTTTACTATTTGGAGAGAACGAATATACATGGAGACTGCGACTGTGGGTATCCTTTTGGTTTGGAATTGCCTGTTTAATAACTGCCTATTTAATTGATGTACGTCAGCGTCGTAGTCGGGGAGATTTTGCTTTTTGGCTATACCTATTCGGATTGATTATGTTTTGGTTTAGTCTATCTCTCCTCATGGATGATAATGAAACGCAACGATTTGTGTACTGTCTAATTAACTTGGGATTGATGTTATTATCAGTCCTGCTAAAAAGAAGATTATTTGTAGTTTTTGGAGGTATCGGAGTATTTGCCTATCTTTCCTATCTCTCCTATCGTCTCTTTGCCGATTCAATTTTCTTTCCCTTTGCCCTAACTGTCCTAGGACTTGGTATTATCTATATGGGAGTTTTATATCAGCGTCATTACCAAACTCTGGCTAGATTTATTGAAAGTTATATCCCTCTCGAATGGCGCAATTTATTCCCCAAAGATAGATAATTAGGAGAAATGGGGACATGGGGATATGGGGGAAATGGGGAGATTCAACTAAAAAACCCCAAAACCCCAAAACCCCAAAACCCAACACCATCTTTTTTACTTTTATGAAAATACTTATCGTTGATGATGAAAAAGAATTAACCGAACCCTTAGAACAAATTCTTGCTCAAGAAGGCTATGAAGTTGATATTGCTGATAATGGTCGGACGGGTTTAGAATTGGCACAAGAGAATAATTATGACCTCTTAATTCTCGATTGGATGTTACCCCAGCAATCCGGATTACAAATCTGTCAATATTTACGCAATCAAGGGGACACCACTCCCGTTTTGTTTCTAACCGCTAAGGATACCATAGATGATCGAGTGGCGGGATTAGATGCTGGCGCTGATGATTATTTAGTCAAACCCTTTCAACTGCGAGAATTATTAGCGAGAGTCCGCGCTTTATTGCGTCGTTCTCCCAATTTTGAGGCTAGTAATAGCAGTAAATTAAAATCTGCTGATTTAGAACTCGATAGCGAAAATCAAGTGGCCTATCGTCACGGTCGCACGATCAGTTTATCAGCAAAAGAAGTACAATTGTTGACTTTATTTATGACCCATCCAGGTCAACTTCTCACCCATGAACAAATTTATCAGCATCTCTGGTCAGAAGGGGAGCAACCTAATAGTAATGTGGTTCCTGCCCTGATGCGCTTACTGCGTCGTAAAATCGAAGCGGCCGGAGAAACACCTCTAATTAATACTGTCTATGGGAAAGGCTACCGTTTCGGGGAAAATTAGGGAATGCTGAAAGATAATGAGAATAAGTAACTGGTTATAATTAAATTAAAAATGGATTTTAGGTTCGATCCCCCCTGCCCCCCTTAATAAGGGGGGTGCCGATAGGCGGGGGGATCCCCCCTTAATCCCCCCTTAATAAGGGGGGTGTCTGATAATTTTTAACGCCTACCTACTTAGCAACTGATTACCGATTACTGATTACTGATATATGTTATCCTGCCTACAAATTGAAAATTTTACCCTCATCGATCGCTTAGAATTAACTTTCGGGAACGGATTAAATGTACTGACCGGTGAGACGGGGGCAGGAAAATCAATTATATTAGATGCGATCGATATTGTTCTCGGGGGTAAAGTCAATCATCGCGTCATCCGTCAGGGAAGCCAACAATCAACCCTAGAAGCGACTTTTTCTCTAACTCCAGAATTAATTGCTTGGCTAGAAAGTCAGGAAATTGACCTATTAGAGGATAATAGTCTGACCATTAGCAGGGAATTAGTGATTACTAATAATTCCTTGCGTTCTCGTTCTCGGATTAACGGAGTCGTCGCTAATCGCCAACAAATGGCGCAAATAAGAGATTTTTTGGTAGAAATCACCGCCCAAGGTCAAACAGTTCAGTTAATGGACGCTAATCGACAGAGGGAATTATTAGATCTCTACGGGGGTGAATCGCTGCTGCGGCAGCGGGAAAAGGTAGCCACAGCCTACCTTAACTGGCAAGAAAGCAAGAATATTTTAAATAATAGGTTGCAATCGGAACAAAATCGCCTACAGAGATTAGATTTATTAGAATATCAACTAAAAGAACTAGAATCAGCTAATTTAACTGACGCTGACGAGTTGGAACAGTTGGAACAGGAAAGAAACCGACTCTCCCACGCTGTCGATTTGCAAAATTCCAGCTATCAAGTCTATCAACTACTCTACCAAAACGATCGCGATCAACCGGCCGTCGCCGATTTGTTAGGAAAAGCTGAAAATATCTTGACAAATATGATGGTTTATGATACAAGTTTAGAGCCAATTTTAGAGATGGTGCGATCGGCATTAAATCAGGTGGTGGAAGCGGGACAGGAAATCAACGTTTATGGGGATAGTCTAGAGGCAGATCCCGAGAGATTGAACGAGATAGAAGAGAGAATTGTCCAACTTAAGCGCATTTGTCGCAAGTATGGCCCAAGTTTAGCCGAAGCGCTCGATTATTATCAGAAATTACAGCAGGAATTAGCGGAGTTGACGGGAGAAGGACAATCCATTGAAGAATTAGAAAAAATTTGTCAGCAACAGGAAAACATCTATCGAGAAACTAGCACCCAGTTGACCTTTTTGCGACAAGAAACCGCTAGTCAACTAGAAAAACAATTGGTACAGGAATTAAAACCTTTAGCCATGGAAAAGGTGATTTTTGTCTGTCGGATTGCCCCGGGTAATCCTAGCAGTCTGGGAGTCGATCAAGTGGTATTTTATTTTAGTCCCAATCCAGGGGAAAAAATCCAACCTTTATCCAGTACCGCTTCCGGAGGAGAAATGAGTCGTTTTCTCCTAGCGTTAAAGTCCTGTTTTTCCCAATCCCAATCGGCAGCGGCAACCCTAATTTTTGATGAAATCGATGCGGGAGTATCGGGAAAAGTTGCCCAGGCAATTGCCGATAAATTAGATCAATTAGGTCAACAATATCAAGTTTTGTGCGTTACCCATCAACCTTTAGTGGCTGCTTTAGCTGATCACCATTTTCGAGTTTATAAACAAATGATTGCCGAAGATAATCCCACTAATCTCTCGGAAATTCGCACGGTTGTCCGGGTTACTTCTCTTGATAATCGTCAGACGAGAAGGGAAGAATTGGCACAATTAACGGGAGGAAATTCGGCAGCAGATGCCATCGCTTTTGCCGAGTCTTTATTGGAGAAAGCGGCTGCCAAAAAACAGTAAGATTTAACCTTGAAATTGACTGATTAACCAACGTCCCACCTGACTTTGATCTCTGGTGCGTGCCTGTTGTAAAGCTGACTCTAAAACCGCAAGTCTTAAATTAGGTAAAACCTTTGATATATCAATTCTTTTGCTACCTCGATCGATTATTTCAAAAGCGAATATTTGAGGATCATCTACCTTAACACTCCAATATTCACTAACTCCTAATTCTTCATAGAGTAAGCGTTTATTGCCTAAGTCATCATTGAGGGTAGATTTTGAGATTTCAATGACTAAATCTGGTGGGGGATACTGATTTAAATCAATCATCGAAGTACCGTAGGGAATCAGATTAGCTTTCTCTGCAAAATAATAAGATATATCCGGTTGGACTTCTCGATAACCAGACCTGCGAAAACTGCAATTATCTTTGGCATTAAAGGCCAGATTTTTTAGGGTAGCATAGAGACTAACAGCGAAGATCAAAATAGCATGATCGCTGGCATGATCGTTACCAATAGGAGTCATTTCTAATCGATAATAGCCATTGTAATAATAACTTTTTCCTTTATTTTCTG
>NZ_JASJFE010000263.1:0-4878 GCF_030067735.1 Microcystis sp. M53598_WE2
GGGGTGTGGGGTTTTATCGATTTTCAGCTGGTCAACTACCTAATTTTCAGGGAAAAAGTACCTGAATTTTCCCCCCGATCCCCGCAATGGCTGGCACTTTTTGAGGGGAAAAAAGTCCAAAAGTCTTATCCAACAAGGTTTTTAGATTTATTCAGCAGACCCTAAGTAGCAGCCTTATGCTGTCTTTTCACTGTTTACTGATTACTGATTACTGATCCCTGATTACTGATCCCTGAAAATTGTTAAGAAGCTTGACTGCGTAATACCTTTAGGGTATTCAGGAGCTTGCTTTCTTCTTTTTCCTCAAAAATAGTTAAATCTTCGGGTTTACAACGTTTTATATGCAATTTAATCCCCTGCGCTCCTTCTGTTTTCAAATCTTCTTCGTAACCAGCTTGAGCGACTTCAGCCTCGTCTTTAGCGAGAAAAGGACCGAAATAATAAGTACATCTGGGATAGTCGGTTTTAATCTCGACCCAGTAGGCTAATCCGAACATTTCCAGTAAGCTAATCAAAAATTCTTTCATCTCGTTCCCCGTCTCAATCTACTCTGGTGGTTTTGTTACGTTCGTTTACATTTCGCAAACTTCCTTCCTATTTTATTTATACTTTCTCCTTTTGGCTATTGGGAGTGTCGAAAAATACAGATTTTCAGTCGGGGGAATTTTGCCAGCGTTGACGGTAAACTTCATAAAGAGCCATAGCCGCCGCCACCGAAGCATTGAGACTGGGGGTTTTGCCTGCCAAGGGGATAGATACCAACTCATCGCAGGACTTTTGGGTCAACAGACTCAAACCCTCTCCCTCCGAACCTAGCACCAATCCTATCGCACCCGTTAAATTAATTGTGTGTAAGGATTTACCACTTTTTGCCGCCGCGCCGTAGAGCCAAAAACCCGCCGCTTTTAATTCTTCTAAAGCACGATTGAGATTAACCACCCTGGCCACAGGTAAATATTCCAAGGCCCCCGCCGCCACTTTCATCACCGTCGATGTCACCCCGGCGGCGCGACGTTGGGGAATAACTACCCCCTGACAACCCATGGCTTCGGCGGTGCGAATAATTGCCCCAAGGTTATGGGGATCCGTAATACCTTCAGCGATGACGATGACGGGGTGGCGACTTCTGCCCTTAGCTTTCTCGATCAGATCGGCTAATTCGATATACTCATAGGGAGACATCTGGGCGGCAATCCCCTGATGATTGGCCTTACTGGTAATCTGATCGAGACGCAAATCGTCCACCTCATCAATTACCGTGCCGTTGGCTTTGGCTTTTTCTAAGAGGGTATGATAACGGGGATCGTAACGGAGTCGATTGACTACCCAAATCCGATTAAGTTGGCGCTCCTCCTCCATGGCCGTTAAAACCACCCGGCGACCGTAGAGCAGATCATCAGCTTCTTGGTTTTCTGGAGTTACTGCCGGGGATTTAGCCAGAATTGGCCCGGTTTTCGGCCGCGAGGGCCGGCGAAAATTACTATTATCGGACTTGCCACGAAATGGTCGATCGCTCATGATTGGATGGATTAAGAGTAAAGTCGGGAATCGTCCCTGAGGGCTATAATTCTAGTTTTTCTAATAGTTGATGTAATCTTGAGGGGTCTTGCAGATAAAGATAGCCGAACAGGGTTTCTAAACTGCTGGCCTGCTGATAGACTTGGGCTGTCAGACGACGGCGTTTTCCCGTGACCGCATTGCGTCCCCGGCGCAGAATTTCTTTTTCTTTGTCCGTCAGATAGGGCTGCAGTTGTGCTAAATCTAAAGCCTGTTGTTCGGCCCTGACTTTGCCCACCACCTGAGCGTGATAGTCTCCCAGACGCTGGGGCGGCAGTAAATAATAGGTGCGGATGTATAATTCATAAACAGCATCCCCTAGATAGGCCAGAGAAGCGGGCGATAATCGGTCAAGACCCTCTAGGATTGGTGAACCCTGGCCACTGACCTGTAAGCGAAGTTTTTCGAGAGGAGATTCCACGATTTACGCTTTTTCCAGATATTCGATCGCCGCTTCTAGGGTGGGTTGCAGGGAAAAAAACTTCTCCAATCGCACCAGTTTTACAGTTTGAGTTACCCGGGGATTGGTAACAATTTGTAAACTGCCCCCTTCGGTTTTGGCCTTTTTCACCAATTTTACTAAAGCCCCTAAACCGGAGCTATCGATAAAATCAATCTGAGCGAGGCTAATAATCACATCCTTGGGACCTTGCTCCACATAGCCTTCGATCACCTTACAAAAAGTCGGTTCGGAAAAGGCATCTAAAAGACCCGTCAAACGGAAAATTTGGTACTTATCTCTGACCTCACGCGTGCCTCGCAAGCTGACGGTCAAGTTAATTGCTTCCGGAATAATCCCCTCCTAGCTCTAGAGCCGTAAAAATCAAAACCCTAGTATATCCTAAAAATTTACGACCGATCCTTTTTTGCTTGCCGCATTAAATCGACAAATTTGGCAAACAGATAATCGGCATCGTGGGGGCCGGGACTGGCTTCGGGGTGGTATTGTACCGAGAAAAAGGGCAGAGACTTGTGTTTTAAACCCGCTACGGTGCGATCATTGAGGTTGAGATGGGTAATCTCCACTTGCGGATTTAAAGATGCCTCCTGCACCGCAAAACCGTGATTCTGACTGGTAATTTCCACCTGTTGCCGCAGTCCACAGGGTTGATTTAACCCGCGATGACCAAATTTCAGTTTAAAGGTTTCTGCTCCTAGGGATAGCCCCAAAATTTGATGACCCATACAGATGCCAAAAGTGGGTTTTTCCCCTTGTAAAAGTTGCTTGGCTAGGGCAATACCTTCGGTGACAGCCGCCGGATCTCCCGGTCCGTTAGAAAAGAAAATACCATCGGGATTATAGGCGGCGATTTTTTCCGGGGGAGTGTCAGCGGGAACCACGATCACCCGACAACCGTAGCTGGCTAAACGCCGGAGAATATTGCGTTTGATGCCAAAATCGATCGCCACCACCGTTAACGGTTCTTGATCACTATCAATTGGTGCAAATTCCCAGGGGGAGGGGGTGGGAGTCGTCCATTCATACACTTCCTTGGTGGTAACTTCTTTAACGAGATTTAACCCCGCCATACTGGGGGCCGCCTGCACCAGCCGCAGTAAATCGTGATAATCGAGTATTTCCGTAGAAATTGCCCCATTCATCGCCCCAACCGAGCGAATTTTGCGGGTCAGAGACCGGGTATCGATGCCATAGATGCCAATAACATGATGATCGGCCAGATAATCCGGTAGGGATTGGCTAGAACGCCAATTACTGGGCCGGTGGCAGATATTTTTGGCGATCGCTCCTTTCACCTGGGGACGAATTGACTCCTCATCCTCGGGGTTAACCCCCGTATTTCCCAATTCCGGATAGGTAAAAGTGACGATTTGACCGGCATAACTGGGATCGGTGAGGACTTCCTGATAACCAGTCATCCCCGTGTTAAAGACAACTTCGCCGACGGTGGTTCCCTTGGAGCCGAAGGAATAACCCTCGTAAACCGTACCATCGGCCAGAACTAATAAGGCTTTTTGACTAGCAGCACTTGATATCATCGTCAATTTTTTAATCTTGAGTAGTGGTGAGAAACAGAAGTCAAGGATAGACTAGAACAGGGACTAGAAAACGAATTGCTTAGTTTTAATTGGCTAGAGCGTTTTATGATTAAGAGTACATCCGCTCAAGGACAACAGTTTCCCCTGACTAGCCATCGGCAAGATCCTATCGCTTAAAAAATAACTATATAAGTAATATGAGTGCAAGAAAACTGACTGATGCCACGAAAAAAGAAATTCTTAAGCTTTATCGGGAAACGGAGGCCACCACTTCCACCTTAGCCGAGCGTTATGGCGTGAGTAGTTCTACGGTCAGTCGTTTTCTCAAAAATTCTTTTTCTAGCGAGGAATACGAGCAATTAATCCAGAAAAAACGCTTGGCCCGCAATCCTCGTGGCCTTGAGGAAGAGGGAGCCGCAGCGGATTTATCGGAAAAAGCGATCGAGGTGATTAGTTTGCGGGCAGCCCACATCGCAGCTAAGGATGAGCAGGCTTTTCAGCAACCGATCGCTTCTGTGGAACAATTAACCCTGTTAATGGATACCTCTTACCCGCCAGAAGCAGATAATTCGGAATATATAGAAATTAATGGCGATAAACCCCCAGAAAAATCTAATTTAACCGAGTTTTTCGTCGAAGCTATCGAGGAAGAGGAGGAGGAAGATGAGCTTGACGAGGATTGGGATGAAGATGAAGATGAAGATGAAGATGAAGATGAAGATGAGGAGGAGGAGGAACTAGCGGGGAGCTATTTAGGCCCGACTATCGTTAAAACAGCCCAATTACAGATATTACCCCTATCGGCGGCGGCTTTTCCCAAAACCTGTTACTTGGTCATCGATCGTGCTGCCGAATTAATCACCCGTCCCCTCAAGGATTTTGCCGAATTGGGTAAGGTTCCCCCTCAGGAAATCCAGCAGCGCACTCTCCCCATCTTTGAAAGTCATCGCATCGCTCGTCGTTTCTCCAAGCGCAAGGAAAAAGTGATTAAAGTTCCCGACGGTCGCTTGATCGAAAAAGCTCACGCTCAACTGGAAGCGAAAGGGATCACCCGTCTGCTCATGGATGGTCGTATCTACGCTTTAGAGTAGGGAATTAGGGTATAGGAGACTTTTCAGTCTCCTCCGAACCCTTTGCTGAGGGTGGGGACTCGCACAGGTTCGTTGAGAGAATTCAGCTTAGTTGACATCCTCGCCGCACTTTTAGGGCGGCGATTCCTAAACCTCACGATTTAAGTTTCTGCTTCCACCACCGTCGCATACCACAGTTAAAAAACCATGTACTGTCTTACACAGAGTCCACAGACTTTCGCCCCATTTCAGA
>NZ_JASJFE010000570.1:0-8208 GCF_030067735.1 Microcystis sp. M53598_WE2
CTGGGGTTAGGGGGTTTTTCAGTTATCAGTTATCAGTTATCAGTTATCAGTTATCAGTTATCAGTTATCAGTTATCAGTTATCAGTTATCAGTTATCAGTTATCAGCTATAGTCATTTCAATTAAGATTGAGAATATAAATGCCAGAGTTCATAAGGTTTTCATCGGTCTAGAGTGGATCAGAATTATCTGAAATGACTATATCAGATGTGAGTTATCACTAACCCAGGCGGGCGTTGGGTTTCATACTTCAACCCAACCTACGTTCTGATTACTGATTACTGTTTACTGTTCACTGAAAGGGGTATTCGTGAGAGAGGAAGGGTAAAGGGATTAATTCTCCTGTTGCCTCGCCGATTTGTACTTTCAAACCCTCTCCTCCCGCTTTTGTTTTCACATAACCCAAGCCAAAATCCTCCAGCACACTGGTGAGTAAACCGACTTTTTGCGCTTCTAAAATAATCGGGGTATTGCTGGGGACGGGTTGGCTAAGTTTTATGCCCCAAAGTCTTTGTTTTACGCCTTTATAGGTGTTGAGACGGGCGATAGTTTCTTGACCAATATAACAGCCCTTATCAAAAACGATCGCTCGCCATAAACCGGCCTCTAAAGGGTTATAATCTTCGGTTAATTCTCGATCGACTGCCGGTCGGCCTTGATGGATTCTCAGGTATTCCCACACCTGCTCATCGGCGGGAGTAACGCCATTTTTAATTAAATTTTCCCAGAGGGGACCGGCTTCGGCGGCGGCAACGATTAAAGTATATCCGGGCAGATCTAAGCCGGTGCCGACGGCCACTCTCAGGGGGGGGTCAGAAAGGAGATAATGACTATGCTGCACCCCCGTTAAAATCTGCTCTGGAATGGCGATTTTTTGCAGGTATTGCCCGCTTTCAGTACCGATTAGGGTAAAAATGGCAAAATTATCGGTTAAGTCGCTAATTTCCACTTTATCGAAGGGGAAAATATAGCGATCGATCAATTCCAGTAAAAATTGACGACGTTGGGGAGAAACGAGGATGAGGAGGGAATCATCGCTGGCGTAAACTGTGACAAAATCGAGGGTACGACCGGTAGAGTTAAGGAAAATTGTCTCACAACCCTGACCCGGTTTCAGGCGATCAATCGCGTTACTGGTTTGATTGTGGAGAAAACGCAGTCGGTCCTGGCCTTTTAATTCTAATAAACCCCAATCGGAGCGATCGATTAAAATTGTTTGGGATGCTAAACTTTGGGGATCATTGCTGTAATCTTTGAGAAAATTAGCGGCATACTCTGCCTTGATCGTTTCTAAATCTGCTTTCATTGGGGTAAATTAGCGAATAATCGGTTAATAATGCGCTCGGTTTTCGTTTCCAAACTCTGCCAATCTAGTTCACCGGTGGGGTCGAGGAGACTGGTATCGATGGTGACGCTCTCTCCCTCATCGGTGGGATAATCGAGAAAACAGACTTGAAAACAAAGTTCCCAAATATTTACAGTAACGGAGCGATCGAGATAAGTCAAACAGAGCAGATAACTGGGATAGGGATCTTGAATTTCTGTATAAGTTCCTTTCCAGAGGGAATTTTCTAACTGTTTACGCAGATTATCCAGCACCCGAATAAATGCCGGCTGCATTAACAATTGTGCCTGTTCCCAAGCGATAATATCTTTAAATTTTGGATTCATCTTATCAGTTATCAGTGATCAGTTATCAGTTATCAGATTTGAGGATTAAGTGATAAAGGCATTTATCAGATTTGAGGATTAAGTGATAAAGGCATTAACAGTGCTGTCTTTTCACTGGTTACTGTTTACTGTTTACTGATCACTGGTTACTGTTTACTGATAACTGATAACTGATTTAAGCTGTTACTAGGGCTGCTTCCTTAGCTGCCATCATTTTCATCAGGTCTAACATCCGGCAGGAGTAACCCCACTCGTTATCGTACCAAGAGACGACCTTAAAGAAATTGGCATTAAGTTGAATGCCAGCTTTAGCATCAAAGATACTGGAATGGGGGTCAGTGATAAAGTCACTCGATACCACTTCCTCATCGGTATAACCGAGGATACCTTTCATCGGACCTTCGCTGGCGGCTTTCATAGCGGCGCAGATTTCCTCGTAACTGGTGGCTTTTTCGGTTTTAAAGGTTAAATCCACCGCCGAAACGTTGGGAGTTGGCACACGGAAGGCCATACCGGTTAATTTGCCTTTTAGGGAAGGAATAACTAGGGTTACTGCTTTGGCTGCTCCCGTGGAGGAGGGGATAATATTTTGACCAGCGCCGCGACCACCGCGCCAATCTTTTTTCGATGGACCATCGACGGTGGGTTGAGTGGCGGTCATCGAGTGTACCGTGGTCATTAATCCTTCCGCTAGTCCGAAGTTATCGTTAATAACTTTGGTGATCGGGGCTAAACAATTGGTGGTACAACTAGCGTTAGAGACGATCAGATCCTTAGCGGGATCGTACTCATTATCGTTAACGCCTAGTACAATAGTACGAATTTTGTCGGGATCTTTGGTGGGTGCGGAGATAACCACCCGTTTGGCCCCTGCTTCTAGGTGTTTTCCGGCCCCTTCGGCGGTGGTAAATAAACCAGTGGACTCGACCACATAATCGGCCCCGGTTGCACCCCAGGGCAGTTGAGCGGGGTCTTTAATCGAGTAACAGGGGATAAACTTACCATCCACGACGATGCCATCTTCTTTTGCTTCTACCGTACCCTGAAAACGTCCGTGGGTGGAGTCGTATTTGAGCAGATAGGCAATATTATCGGGGGGGACGAGATCATTGATACCAACAAACTCGAAATCAGGATTTTGGATACCCGCCCTAAAAACGAGGCGACCGATACGACCAAATCCGTTGATAGCGACTCTTACTTTTGTCATGAAAAAAACTCCTTTGCAGCTGCGATAAGCTTAGGCACGATCAAGAAACAATAATTTGAGAATTGATTGGCCTCTAGAGAATCACTATATATGCTAATCAGCTTTTGTTGCTCGCTAGATGAAGTATAGAAAGATTTTAAGTTTCAGTGCTTCAAAAGCTATCCTAGTAGTCCTCACCACTGGCATCGAGAAGGCCTAATTAGGCTCTTCCCGACAAACTAGGGTGTAACCCTATAGTATTTTGGGAAAAGCTGACATTAAAAAATAATTAAAATTTTTCTGAGAATTATTGTTACCTAAGTTAAGAAGATATTAATATGCCTTTAAAAGCGATTTAAAAACGCCGCCCGACTGACATAAATTCCCCTGGCCGGATTGGCAAAATATAGCTTATTTTAATAGTTTTTTACGCTCCGAAAGGTTAGACTCTTGATTACAGTTTGAAAACTGACCGAGGGTTAACCCTCTCGATAATCTGGAGAAATTGTCTATCAACTCTCTTAATCTCATCCTTCATAGATATCGGAGAAATATTCATGGTATCCGCACCAGAAAGACCCTTAACAGAGCAAAATCCCCTTTCTCAAGAGGAACTCTATAAAACCCATGCCTATTGGCGCGCTTGTAACTATTTAGCTGTAGGTATGATTTATCTGCGCGATAATCCCCTGCTCAAAGAACATCTTAAACCCGAACACGTTAAGTATCGTTTACTTGGTCACTGGGGAGCGAGTCCGGCCTTAAGTTTTACCTACGTTCACCTCAACCGTTTAATCAAAAAATACGACCTCGATATGATTTTTATGGCCGGTCCGGGCCATGGGGCGCCGGGGGTACTCGGTCCGGTTTATCTAGAAGGAACCTATTCGGAAATTTACCCCGATAAAAGTGAAGACGAGGAAGGATTACAAAAATTCTTTAAACAATTTTCTTTTCCCGGTCACATCGGCAGTCACGTCACCCCCGAAACCCCCGGTTCTATCCATGAGGGCGGCGAACTGGGTTATAGTGTTTCCCATGCCTACGGTTCTGTTTTTGACAATCCCGACCTCATTACGGCCGTGGTGGTGGGTGATGGGGAAGCTGAAACCGGTCCCCTTGCTACCGCATGGCACTCGAATAAATTCCTTAACCCGATTCGCGATGGTGCGGTACTGCCAATTTTAAACTTAAACGGTTATAAAATCGCTAATCCCACCATTCTCTCCCGTATTTCGACGCACGAGTTAGAAAGTCTCTTTGTCGGTTACGGTTACACTCCCTACATCGTCGAATGTAAGGAAGATGAAGACCTCATGCACTGCCATCAAAAAATGGCCGCTACCCTAGAACACTGTATCAATCAAATTCGCTTCTATCAACAGGAAGCTCGCAGCACGGGAGTGGCTAAACGTTACCCCTGGCCGATGATTATCCTCCGGTCCCCCAAGGGTTGGACAGGTCCGAAAAAGGTTGATGGTCATAAAGTGGAAGGATTCTGGCGCGCTCACCAAGTACCCATGGGTGCCATGCAGGAAAACCCCGAACACTTGAGAAAATTAGAGGAGTGGATGAAAAGCTATAACCCAGAGGAATTATTTGACTATACCACGGGTAAATTTAAGCCAGAATTTAAAGAACTCGCTCCTATTGGTCATCGTCGCATGAGTGCTAACCCGCACGCTAACGGCGGATTGCTGCGTAAAGACCTAAAAATGCCCGATTTTCGTCAATATGCCGTAGATGTCACCCACCCGGCCCAAGTGGAAGCGGAAAACACGGGAGTGATGGGGGTATTTTTGCGGGATGTAATGCGAAATAATATGACTAATTTTCGCGTTTTTGGTCCCGATGAAACTGCTTCTAATCGTTTAGCGGCTCTCTATGAAGTGACTAAAAAAGCTTGGTTAGCCGATACCTATCCGGAGGATTTAGATGGTAGCCAATTATCTCCCGATGGTCGGGTGATGGAGATGCTGAGTGAACATACTTTAGTCGGTTGGTTAGAGGGGTATTTATTATCCGGTCGTCACGGTTTATTTCACTCCTACGAGGCTTTTGCTCACGTTATCGATTCCATGTTCAACCAACACGCTAAATGGCTCGATATCTGCAAAAATCATGTGCCTTGGCGCGCTTCTGTTTCCTCTTGGAATCTGTTATTATCCTCGGTGGTTTGGCGGCAGGATCACAATGGTTTTAGTCACCAAGACCCCGGTTTTATCGATTTAGTAACCAATAAAAGTGCCGACGTGGTGCGGGTTTATCTTCCCCCCGATGGTAACTGTTTATTAAGTGTGGCTAATCACTGTCTCAAGAGCAAGGATTACACTAATATTATCGTTGCTGATAAACAGAAACACCTGCAATACTTGACCATTGAAGAAGCAATTAAACACTGCACCAAAGGTATCGGTATTTGGGATTGGGCAAGTAACGATGATGATGGAGTAAATCCCGATGAACCGGATGTAATTATGGCTTGCTGTGGGGATATTATTACTAAAGAATCCCTGGCGGCAACGGCAATTCTGCGGGAGGAATTCCCTTACTTAAAAGTTCGCTTTATCAACGTGGTTGATCTGTTTAAATTACAGTCGGAAAGTGAACACCCTCACGGTTTATCAGAACGGGATTTTGATAGTTTATTTACCACTGATAAGCCAATTATCTTTAATTTCCACGGTTATCCTTGGCTGATTCATAAACTTACCTACCGTCGCAGTAATCAAGAACGTATTCATGTGCGCGGTTACAAAGAAGAAGGGAATATTAATACTCCCCTAGAATTAGCCATTCGTAACCAAGTTGATCGTTTTCATTTAGTAATCGATGTCATTGATCGCGTGCCGAAATTAGGTTCTGCTGCCGGTCATGTGAAAGAACGAATGAAAAATGCTATTATCGATAATCTCGATTATGCTTTTACCAATGGTATCGATAAGGACGAGATTACTAACTGGAAATGGCCTTATTAATTAGGCTAGAAAGTGGTTTAGGTGATGATAATTTATTAGTTTACCGATAAATTTCATCTTCCTATTCCACCTAAAAAATATTCTTGATTTTCTACAGGGTGAGAGCATCTCAAAAGCTGTTGACAATTGGACAATTTTGTGATACGCATGGGTATTTTAGGTGATACCAGTCAATCAGAATAATTACGAAATCTTAACAATTGAGATGGCAAATTCTCCTCAAATTTGGATCATTTCATAATCAAAAGTTCATTACCAGAGTGAAAAAATTAGGCAAAATGGTGATAGTCACTTTACCTGTTTTTAAGGGAGGCTAATTTATCGACGATGACTGGGTGAAAATTAATCATTAAATCAATTTATAACAAGCAATCGAGGGTTTTACTATCGCGTTAATGTACCTTAAAAAGGTAGCTATCACTTTATTTTAGCTTTTGGAAATAAAATTAAGATAAAGCGTAATAAAATAGATAATTTCTTCGTTTGAAAAAAACGTATTCAATCATCTATTTTAATAAATGTTCTATTTCTTCATCTGTAAAACCAAATTGTCTAAAAATTCGTAAAACATAAGCAGGGGACATTTCTTTTGCACCTATATCGATAGGAACGATTCGACGTTGATTATACAATACTCTACAATATAAACGATGATCACCTTTTCCTTCTCGATAAAATTGACAGCCTCCTTTTTCAAGAATTTTGATTAGTGCTTTGGGTTTAAGAGAAGGAATATTTTTAGGCATAAACTTTTCTGAGTTCGTAAGTTTCGGGAGTTTCAGAATCTCCCACAGTTAAAAATTCATGAAGTTCGTCTATAGGAATAGGACTGGTATATATATTGGCTTGATCATGATAAATCTCCCAAAAAGATTCAATCGCTTCTTTTAGTTTCTCAATAGCTTTTTCCTGAGTTTCTCCTTGTCCAACTAATCCATTTTCAAGACATAATGAAACCCAATAATCTGCACTTTTTCTCAAAATAACGGTATAAAAGTTCATGGTGATTGTTCCGTTGAAATTTTAATCGGGGATTAGAATTTACTCCAGCTTAATTTTAACACAAGACCAACCCAACAAACTGCCTTACCTCAATCTTTTAAATTAACGTCTTTGGATCATTTCATCAATAGACAATAAATAAAGTGCATTATACTTTGTTAATGCACCCGATCAGAAAAGCGATCGCTGAGGATAATATATGATTATGCAATTACTAAAACGGACTCGGTAGAATTATCGCTAAATCTCTTAATAGCTTGTTTATGTTTTAAAATAAGACTGATTAGATGATGAGTGGTACAATTTCCAATCCTCAGCCAGATGAACTTTGGAGGTTGGCCATACAACAAACTCCGTTGATAAAAATCAGAATCTTTCGAGACAATTATAAATCCATTGATACGCGCATATTCCCAAATCCTTTGATCGGGAAACCCTTTTAGGCTACAATCTCTAACATGAGCGCTATCGGGAAAATGTGATACCAGTAACAGAGGTAGTTTAGGTGATAAGTTTTCGTCAAATAGCAGTTTCATAGGGAATAACCATTAAACGACGATCCCGCTCGGCGGCAAATGCAAAACAGGCTTGTATATCTTCTAAGGTAAGATCGGGGAAATCATCTAATATTTCTTCAATAGTCATCCCTCCTCCTAGATAATCAAAAATATCTGCTACTGCAATACGAGTATTGACAATGCAAGGTTTGCCACTGCGAATGTCTGGGTTAATCACAATCCGATCTCGATATTTAGCTGCAAAAGACATAGTAATAATTGTTGTTGACTAATGATTATTATAGCTTAATGTTAACTGTACTTTAAGCTTGATAAATCTTAAAACCAAAGCCCTCGACTTTTAGGTTTCAAAAATTCTATTATCAATAAGGTGCATTACACTACCTTAATCCACTCTAAAAGAGCGGCGATCGCACTGATGTGGCCTTACTGGGGAAAAAATGGTATGATAATAACAATTTATTAATATTATTGGCAAGTAATTATGTCATCTTTAGTTATCTCACAACATATTGAAATCACTCCTGGTATCTGTGGTGGAAACCCTCGTATTGCTGGACATCGAATTAAAGTTCAAGATCTTGTAATTTGGCATGAAAGAATGGGAATGTCACCAGATGAAATTATTTATCACCATCCTACTATGTCCCTAGCAGATGTTTATGCGGCCTTGGCCTATTACCATGACAATCGAGAAGAAATTAGACGACAACTTGAAGCAGGAGAAACTTTTGCTAAACAACTACAAGGAAACAAACCATCTTTAATTGAGAAAATATTACAGGGTGAAAATGCCAGTCAAGATTAAATTTCATCTGGATGAAAGTGTTAGTAATGCTATTGCAAACGGC
>NZ_JASJFE010000896.1:0-5397 GCF_030067735.1 Microcystis sp. M53598_WE2
TTTAATAAATCTTTACATTCCTCTCCCTAACTAGCGATTAAGATTTTGGGTCTTTTTGATTGTACCGATAGCGATCGCCCCCCTCGCCGCTAGGTTAAGCAACACCCCAACCCAACGCCAAAGGCGGATGGCAACAGCTTACAGAATACCTATTCCCTAGGGAATCTATCTTTAGAATGATTTGAAATATGCTAAGTTGAGATACGATGTCACGATCGCATCTAGCCAGTACCATGAGTGAAATTAGCATCGGGGGAAAAGTCCGTCTGATTGCCATTCCCCCTTACCTGAAAACCGCCGATCCCATGCCTATGTTACGGCCGCCAGAGCTGCTCAATATCGACGATATCGGCACGGTAATCGATCGCCGGCCGGGGGGTTATTGGGGTGTAAAATTCGATCGAGGCTCATTTCTGCTCGATAGCAAATATTTAGAAGCCATTTAAACCCGTTAAGTGCATCGCAGTCAAGACAACTTTTAACCAAGGTAAAACTATCGGTCATTGGCTGCCAGGAACTGCCTGCTTGGATGATTAAATCTCTGAAACAAAAAATTATACCCAGTAAATCAGTCTAGTTATATCCAAGTGATCGGTAATCCAGAATAATAATAACCTAAATTTATGGAACTATGCTCTGTTTCCCAATCTAACACCTGTTCCACACGCTGATAAATTGCCGCAGCTTCCTCACTAGAATTGCCGATACAAGTTAACCCTAATTTACCAAATTCCGACAGCGCACCCATGAGATGAAAAACTGTTCCTGTTTTACTGCTACTATCAAAATGCAAGTGATGTTTAGCAATAATATCCATTAAATCATCGGGAAGTAAACCTTTGTATTGGGTTTTGTGGAGATTATCGGAGGCAATATAATACTTTTCCTGGTGAGGTTGACTGAAAAATAATCCAGTTTCTCGATCGTATTTACCATTAGTTAAAAGTTTCAAAGTCATAAAAGGATGGGTGGTTCCTCCTTTTCGCAGATTAATTTCGATCGCCTGTAAATCCCAGACTAAAGTTTCTGGATTTTTCACAGCGACGAAATCAACTCCATAGCGTTCAATTGCCCCCTTGGCTGCCAGAATTTCCCCTATTTTTAGGCCTAATTCCTGTAATTGCAGGCGATAATTTTCATCAGCGGGAAAATGACAACCTAGATAAATTTGACCATCGGGACCGCCTAAAATTTGATCGTGAGTGGAAAGAATATTCACTTCTCCCGTGGGTGTAATATAACCCTGCACACTCGGCGATCGCTTTTCTTCTCCTTCAATAAAAGCTTCGACAATTGCCCCTAATTCAGCAATTCTGCCGGAAAAACTGTCCCAATTTTCATCCCTTGCTTGAAAACTCATTTTCTCTAATTGTTTGGCCAAGAGATTCATTTTCTCGCTTAAATCTAGGCTGTTACTATCAACAATTTCCGCTAAAGGACGTAAATCTAAAACTGCATTTCCTTCTCCCGATAACCCCTCATTTAACTTAACTACCATGCGTTTTAGTTGCGGTTGACGGGACCACAAACTAGCGGCTTCGTATAACAAATCCTTGACCGTATTTACCTGTAAACTACCGTCAGGATGGGGAATATTGCCTTGACCAAAAATCTCGCGACTGCCACTTTTAGAACCCCAATACAATAAGTCTGGACTACAGGCAAATAAAGGAATATCTAATTGTAAAGACAATTCTCGCTCTAAATTAGTAGAATTAAAACAAACCATGTAGGCACGATCTCGACGCAACGCTTGCCGGATTCTTGCTACTAAGCGCGGTCTTTCCAGAATTTTTTGGGTTAAAGGTTGAAAAGAGTTATCGTGAGTTGTCAGTAATAACAGACGATTATTAGCATGGGAAAAAGGAATCCCAGGCAACAATTGCAGGTAATAATCAATCACCATCCGCGCCAGTGGCTGCGCTGTTACATAGATTAAACGAGTTTTCGGGTGTCGCAACCGAATCAGAGAAAATAATAATCTTTCTTCGTAATGTAAAAAACCCGCTACTTTTTGACCGACTCTCTGATCGATACTAAAAGAAGGGACAACTAGGATATCATAATCCCATTCATCGGATTCGGGAACGTTTTCTCCCTGCCAAATCTCTTTTAATTTTTCTTGTAATTCTTGATACCGCAGACGCTTTCCTAGCATCAAATCTCTATCTAACAGCATGGTTTGTCCCACCTCTGTGGTTGCAGACACCTGTATCTTATCGATTTTTAGAGCCTGTCGTCTCCAGTGCCTTTCTTTTCTTAATATTCCCCCAGTCCCTCCGATCGTTGCCCTTAAAAAGGGATACAGTGGACTCTGTATCCCCTTTAATCACCTGAGATTGCCTTTAACCTAGCGGGTGGAATAAGAGATCGGGATAAAAGCGATTAAATTCGATTAAAATCCCGGCGGTGAAAGTCAGCAGCGCCATAATTAACACGGGTGCGGACGAGAGAAATTTAGTAAGTCCTTCCATCTGAGTTCTCCTAGGGAATAAAAAGTCAAGGGTTTGACACAAAAATTAACGAGGGGAAACAGTAATTTCCGAATCCTTAACGGTTAATTTACCGGAAGTGGCTTCTTGTAAAGCCGCCAACGGCCAGAGGAACCCCGTTAACATTTTGCTCAAAGCGAGGGGAACATCGATGATGATTTCCTTCATTTCGGCATCTTTACTGTCGCGCACGGCGATTAAATAGGCCCGACCAACCCAACCGATCCAACCGGCAATGTACAGGAATAGGATGCTAGGGATAAAGAAATCGCCCATGTGATCCCAACGACCATCAACAATTAGGTGAGGATAGCCTTCAGGTCCACAGAGAGCTTGGGAGTAGGTTTGAGCGCGTTTGGCTCCCGATTCGGGGTCAGGAGTGGTGTTGCGGAAACTCTTCGCTTTTTGTAGGAAAGCGGGATTTTCGCTACAAGGGGTCAGATTAGACAAATCAGCCGACGCTGGAGCGGCAAAGGTGAACCAGAGAGATAGCACCAGGGCCAGAGCGAACAATTTTCGCATAAATTGTTTCCTTTTGTTACGAAATATGAAGTTCTTTGTTCAAAAAGCGAACAATTTGATCGTACACGGAAAAAATCTTACTCCGATGAGGGATACGAGTAAAGTTTCTATTACAAAACTATACGCAAAGCTTCAGACCCCTGTGATATGAACCACCACTTGCCTTTGGTGACGACTCTGACGGTGTTCCCAGAGATAGATACCTTGCCAGATGCCTAAAACTAATTTACCTCTAGCGATCGGGATTTGTTCCGATGTCCGGGTTAGGACCGAGCGAATGTGAGCGGGCATATCGTCTGGCCCTTCGGTAGAGTGATAGTAGAGACTGCTATCTTCCGGGACTAACTTAGCGAAGAAATTGGCCAAATCGGTGAGAACATCGGGATCGGCATTTTCTTGGATCAGCAAAGAAGCGGAGGTGTGACAGACAAATATACTGCATAATCCCGTCGTTATGCCCGATTCAGCCACGATCGCCTCTATGGGGGCAGTGAGACGATGGAAATTCTTGGGACTGGTGGCAATTGTCAGGGATTTTTGATATTGACGCATGGCAACCGAATCAGGGAGAAATGGGGGTGGGGGGGATTGTCCTCGATAGCAAAGGTTGTCCCGCTTGCAAGAGATCGTGAAGGTTCACCACTGCACCGATAACAGCGATCGCCGGGGATTCAAAGCTGGTGGCTTCGATCAGGTCCATAATTGTGCTGAAAGTACCGATTAATTGCTGTTGTTGGGGTGTTGTTCCCCAGCGAATCAGGGCGATCGGTGTTTCTGGACTTCTGCCGGCCTTGGTTAACTCGCCGATAATATAGGGTAAATTATGCACACCCATGTAAACGACAATTGTTTCCGCACCGTCGGCGATCGCTGACCAGTTAACTTGAGGACGATATTTACCCGCCATCTCGTGGCCGGTGACGAAGGTAACGGAAGAACTATAATCGCGATGGGTGAGGGGAATACCGGCGTAGGCAGGCACGGCAATTCCTGAAGTGATCCCTGGCACGATCTCGACGCTAATTCCGGCCGCGATCAGATCGAGCATTTCTTCACCCCCGCGACCGAAAACAAAGGGATCACCCCCCTTGAGACGAACAACCACGGCATTAGTCTGGGCCTTCTCGATCAGTAAAGCGGTGATTTCCTCCTGTACTAGAGAATGACGACCGCGACGCTTACCCCCATGAATTTGTTCGGCCCGGGGGTTAATCATGGTCAGAATCGAGGGGCTAACTAGGGCATCATAGAGGACAACATCGGCATTTTCTAGGAGAACTTTCGCTTTTAAGGTCAACAAACCGGGATCTCCGGGACCAGCACCGACGAGATAGACCTTACCACAACTTTCTGATTGATTCATAGATACTGGGGAGAAAATTCCTGCTTCGATCGAATGCGCTTGATCCCTACTTTATTGTGACTGGGGCAAAATTTGGTATTTTTGACTACAGTTACTCGGCGATCGTGCGCTTTCTTCGTGAAGAATTATGATCTTAACATTACTTAACCTTTTATCTAGCGATCGCTCTGATCCTAAATCTTGTTTAACAGGTATGGGGGAGAGCGGGTTTTTAAGGTTGGATTGGGAGTTAATCATACTATTAAAAACCGATTCAGTATAACGGTGAAGTTAGGCAATTGGTACGACTTGGAGGCGTAACCCAAGTGATTGTAAGACCTTAAGAACTGTGGCAAACTCTGGATTGCCTTCGATTGACAAAGCTTTATAGAGACTTTCACGCCCCAACCCTGTTTCACGGGCAATATGTGTCATCCCTTTAGATCGAGCAATATCACCTAATGCTGCTACCACTAAGCTTGGATCGCCATCTTCAAGAGCTGCTTCAAGATATGCAGCTATATCTTCTTTTGTTTCGAGATGTTCTGCCGCATCCCAAGGATAGGTTTGGATAGTAGCCATAAAAATCTCCTATAAGTCTTGTGCTAAATTTAATGCTGTTTTGATGTCCCGTTCTTGAGTTTGCTTATCTCCTGCTGCCAAGAGGATGATCAAGGTCTCGCCTCGCTGAATGAAATACACCCGATAGCCTTGGCCATAATCGATCCGCAGTTCCGATACACCTTTTCCTACTGGTTTAACATCGCCTGGATTGCCCATAGACAGGCGACGAACACGAATGTCTATACGTGCTTTTGCTTGGCGATCCCGCAAATTGCTAAACCACTGAGAGTAGGTTTCGGTCTGGCGAATTTCAATCATGCCTTAAGTGTATCCTATGGGATACAGAAGGACAAGCAATAAAAATAAGGTGCGTTCATAAAATGTAACGCACCCTACCAGATCGGCGTGCTGCTACGCAGTGCCTTCGGCATCGCACTTAATTAAGGATAAAAACTAGGCTTTAACTTTTAAAGGAAA